>DASVHS010000050.1:0-5227 GCA_036382495.1 Thermoanaerobaculia bacterium
CGGTGAACGCCGGCCACGCGGGCCACGCCCATGGGCCGTACCACGACAGGAGGGTCATGGCCAGGCCAATGAGGGACGATAGAAATCCGCGGCTCATAATTTAAGGATGGATGAGGGATGAGGGATGAAAAAGATGAATTCAGAATTCAGAATGCAGAATTGAGAATTAAGAAAAACTCTCAATTCTCAATTCTCAATTCTCAATTCTGAATTCTGAATTCTGAATTCGCTTTTCGTTTCATCCCTCATCCCCTTCCTCATCCCCTCCCTACCGCCCCCACACCTTGCCCAGCACGTAGTCCCGCCCACAGTTCAAACGATAGAACCGGTATCGCACCGGATTCTTCTTGTAATAATCCTGGTGATACTCCTCGGCCGCATAGAAATAGCCGGCGGGGAGGACATCGGTGTACACCTTCATGCGTTTCTGCAGCGCGGCCTTCGACGCGTCGGCGAGCCGTTTCTGTTCTGCGTCGTGGTAGAAAATGCCCGAGCGGTATTGTGAGCCCTCATCGCAGAACTGGCCGTTGTTGTTCGTCGGATCGACGTTGTGCCAGAAGACATCGAGCAACTTCGCGTAGGTGATCTGGCGCGGGTCATAGAGCACTTCGACGGACTCCCGATGCCCGCTCTGGCCCGCCGAGACCTCTTCGTAGGTGGGGTCCTTCGTCTGGCCGCCCGCATAGCCGGAGGTGACCTTCACGACGCCCTTCAGCTCGTCGAACGGATGGACCATGCACCAGAAGCAACCGCCCGCAAACGTAGCCTTTGCAAGATCTTTGGCCGCGGGCGGCGTCGGTGCGGCGTTCGACGGATGCATCACCAGGAGCGCGACCAGAATCGCCGCGACGATGCCGAGTAAGGCCAGTTTCGATCTCATTTGCATCATTAGATGATGTCCTGTACCGATTCGTTTCGCTGCCGGGGGTGTGTCTTTACGTTATTCTCGTCACTCCTTGAACAGGGGAGGGGTGTCGGCGCTTGCGGTTCATCTGCGAATGGTGTCATGTCTCGGTTTCCATCGTTGACGGGCAGAAGCCTCACGATGAAGTGCTGGCTCACTTCTCCTCGTGTCCCCGGCGCGCCCCGGTCACGACCGACGAACTGGTCGCTGGTCTCGCGAACCACATCGCCGGCATCATCGTCGAGCGCGAACGCGAAGAAGAGAGGATGCGCCAGGCCGGTTGACGCGTTACAGTTGCCGCGGGACATGCACGTCTACGGCGACACGATTCACGAGCACTCACGCCATCCGCGCAACTACGGACCGCTCGAATCCCCCGACATCCGCCACGAGGACGTGAACCCGTTGTGCGGCGACCGCGTCCGCATCGAATTGTCGATCGCGTCCGACGACACGATCGGAATAGCGCGGTTTCAAGGTGATCTCTGCGTGATCGCGAAAGCGGCCAGCTCGCTGCTCACCGAGATGATCGCCGGCATTCCTGTCTCGCGTGCCGCCGAGTTCCCGGAACAGCAGCTGCTCGACGCGCTGCAGGCCGAGATCCAGCCGGCGCGACGGCGTTGCGCGCTGCTGCCGCTCGAGGTGCTTCGTTCCGGTATCAGCGAATGGCTTCGTCGCTGACTCTCGATCACGTGTCGGTGTTGTCTGCCGCCGATCAAACGATCGTGCGCGATGTGAGCCTGCGCGCCGAACCGGGTGAAGCGATCTCGGTCATCGGTCGCAGCGGTGCCGGAAAGACGACCGTGCTGCGACTGCTCAACGGACTGGCGCGCCCGTCAACCGGATCTGTCACGATCGACGACGCGCCGCTCGACGGAGATCTGGCCGTGCGCCGGCGGAGAATCGGAACGATCCTGCAGGCACCGGCGCTCTTCCCGCATCGAACGGTCTTCGACAACGTCGCGACCGTTCCGCGGCTTCTCGAATGGGCGGAGGAGCGGGTGAGGGCGGAGGCGGAGGGGGTGATGGCGCAACTGGCGATGCCGCTCGAACTGTTCGGTCATCGTTTTCCGCGTTCCCTTTCCGGCGGTGAGCAGCAGCGCGTTTCGATCGCGAGGGCGATGATCGCGTCGCCGCCACTCCTTCTTTGCGACGAGCCGTTCAGTGCGCTCGATCCACTTGTCCGCCGCGAGTTGCAGGATGCGTTCGTGGCGTTGCGCGATCGCGGCGACGTCACAATGATCTTCGTCACCCACGACCTCGGCGAGGCGCTGCGTGTCGGCAAGCGCCTGGTGTTGATGGACGGCGGTGCGATCCTCTGCGACCTGCCGCGCGATCAGTTCCTGGCGTCGAGTGTGCCGCTCGTCCGGCGTTTCATTGAGGCATCGCGGTTGCCGGAGTCCTCCTCGTGACGAACGAGATCGTGCGCGCGACGGCCGAGCACATCGTCATCGTCGTCATCGCCGTCGCGATCGCGGCGGCGGCGGGAATCCCGATCGGCATCGCGTGCGTGCGCCATCCGCGCTCCGGGCGCGTTGCTCTGCGCGCAATCGACATCGTGCAGACGATCCCGTCGCTGGCGTTGTTCGGGTTTCTGATTCCGCTGCCGCTGATCGGCGGAATCGGCGTGCGCACGGCGATCGTCGCGTTGATCCTCTATTCTCTATTGCCGATCGTGCGCAACACCGTCACAGGAATCACCGGCGTCGACCCACTCATCCGCGAAGCCGCCACCGTCCTCGGCATGACGGAACGTCAGAGGCTCTTCGCGGTCGAGCTGCCGCTTGCGTTTCCATCGATCATCGGCGGACTTCGCATCGCCACGGTGATCGCGATCGGCGTCGCCACGATCGGCGCGGCGGTGGGTGGGGGAGGGCTGGGCACGCTGATTTTCCGAGGAGTGGCGATGGTCGATACGACGCGGATTCTGGCGGGAGCGCTTCCCGCGGCGGGTCTCGCGATCGTCGCCGACGTTCTGTTCGGATCGATGGAGCGAATCGCCGCGCGGAGATTCGGCAGCGCATGAAGCGGATCGTCTTCATCGTTCTCTTCCTCGCTTCATGCGCAAAGCACGATCCCATCGTCGTCGGCTCGAAGAACTTCACCGAATCCGTTCTCCTCGGCGAGATCGTGGCGCAACGGCTGGAGAAAGCCGGCTGCAGCGTCACCCGCAAGCTCGATCTCGGCGGAACGCTCGTTTGTGATCGCGCGATCGCTGCGGGCTCGCTCGATGTCTATCCCGAGTATTCGGGGACCGCGCTGACCGCCATTCTGAATCGCAAGATCGGTGGCGATCGGAAATCGGTGATGTCCGCGGTCGCCGCCGCTTATTCGCAACGGGGACTGCATTGGGGGCCGGCGCTCGGATTCGAGAACACGTTCGCGATGATCGTGCGTCGTACCGATGCGCAACGTTTTTCATTGCGCACGATCTCGGACCTCCATCGAGTCATGTCGACGTTTCGTCCCGGGTTCGGTTATGAATTCGTGGAACGGCCCGACGGATGGAACGGCCTGCAACAGCATTACGGTCTCCACTTTGCGGAGCCGCCGAGGACGATGGATCTGGGGTTGACGTATCGGGCGCTGGCGAGCGATCAGATCGATCTCATTGCGGGAAATTCAACCGATGGCGTGATCGATGCGCTCGGGTTGATCGTTCTCGCGGACGATCGCCACTTCTTTCCGCCGTACGACGCCGTCATTGTCTCGCGCGCCGATATTGCGACGAAGTGTGCGGCCGCGCCCGCGGCGCTCGAGTCACTCGCCGGCATTCTTGATGAGCAGGCCATGCGCCGCTTGAACTACGAGATCGACGGTCAGCACAAGAACGTGGCTGATGTCGCGCGTCCAATCATTAGTCGCTGACGCTGTGAACGCGTGGTCAACAATCGGTGTACGTCCGCCGGATGCGTGTTTCGCGCGTCGTCTTTTGAAACGACATCGTTGTTGAACGCGCCCGCGGCCACTTTATTGAACGCGAAGTTCGTGGATACGAATTGTCGTCGTTCCTGATCGTGCGCCGCGCCGGTGGTTCTTCGACGCGCGCGAACGGATTCCGAGGATCGCGCGATCCGGCCGGTCCCTCGCACTTCTAACTCTCGATTGCACACGAATCGAGAAGGAGGCGACGCGGATGACGACGGGATTCATCGTCGAGTACGGCTAGCGCGACACGAACCACAGTTTTGAGCTGAAACAGACGTAACCGTCGCGTTGCAAGTCCCGCCGCCTCCGGCGACGGTGCTGTGACAGATCGGCTGCGATTTTGGAGATCGAAATGAAAGGAGCCAGCATGAAAAATTACCGCGTCATCATCGGATGTACGCTGCTGCTGTTCGCAACATCCGTCTTTGCGCAATACCAGACGGGCAACATCTACGGGAAAGTCGTGACGACGGGAGGCGGTGGACTTCCCGGGGTGACCGTGACGCTCACCGGCATCGGAGCGCCGCAGACATTCATCACGGAGTCCGACGGCAACTTCCGCTTTCTCAATCTCTCCCCCGGCAGCTATAACGTGCGCGCCGAGCTGGAGGGACTGGGAGTGGCGGTCAAGACCGGCGTCCAGGTGAACATCGGCAACAACACGAACATCAGTCTGCCGCTCACGCCCAAGACCAGCGAGTCGATCACGATCACGGCCACTGCGCCGCTCGTCGATACGCGTGAGACGAAGACCGGCGCCACGATCACGAACGAAGAGCTGAAGCAGATTCCGACTGCACGCGACCCGTGGGTCATGCTCCAGCAGGCGCCCGGCGTCCTCATCGACCGCATCAATGTCGGCGGCAACGAGAGCGGCCAGCAGTCGAACTACACGGCGAACGGCGTCACCGGCGACCAGGCCACCTGGAACATTGACGGCGTCAACATCACCGACATGGGCGCCCTCGGCTCATCGCCGACGTACTACGACTTCGACGCGTTCGAAGAAATGCAGATCACGACGAGCGGCACCGATCCGCGCATCGCCACGCCGGGCGTGCAGCTCAACATGGTTGCCAAGCGCGGCACGAACGACATCAAAGGTTCGGGCCGCTTCTTCGACACGAGCCATTCATGGCAGGCCAATTCGCCCGTGCCTGCTGAGGCGACGTCGTATCTGTCGCAGGTGAACCAGATCAATAGTGTTCAGGATCGCGGCCTCGAGGTTGGCGGCCCGATCTGGCGCGATCATGTCTGGGCCTGGGGATCCTACGGACAGAACGACATCAAGAACCTGCCGGCCGTGCCGATCGACGCGTCGACAGGAAGTGCGATTCTGTTCCCGCTTCAACACATCACGCTCAAGGACAGCAATGCGAAGATCAACGCGCAGCT
>DASVHS010000051.1:0-1767 GCA_036382495.1 Thermoanaerobaculia bacterium
CCATTGAACATTCAACATTTCGGTCCTGTCGAGGCTCGAGGCCGACGACTTTCGGCCCCATGTCCGACCTCATCCAGCTCATCCTCTCCGGCGTCGCGCTGGGGATGATCTACGCGCTGCTCGCGTTCGGATACAACATCACGTTCTCCACGTCGCGGACGATCAACTTCGCGCAGGGCGAGTTTCTGATGCTCGGCGCGTTGACCGGACTGAGCGTCGAAACAAAGTTGAAGATGCCATACGCCGTCGCCGTCCTCGGCGCGGCGATCATCGGCGCACTCCTCGGCATCGTGCTGGAACGCGTGGCGATTGCGCCGTCGCTGCGAACGGGATCGACGGTGAGCTGGGTCCTGGCGACGGTCGCACTCGGCATCGTGGCGCGCAATGCGGCCGAGCGCATCTGGGGAACTGACGACAGCGCGTTTCCCGCGCCGCTCGGCACCGAGCCCATCAAAGCCGGCGCGATCCGCGTGCTGCCGCAGGAGCTGCTGATCATCGGCAGCGCGGCGGTGATCATGCTGCTCGTCGAAGCATTTCTGAGACGTTCGGTCATCGGCAAGGCCGTGACGGCGGTGGCGGCCGACAAGGATGCGGCGTCGTTGATGGGAATCAACGTCCCGGCGGTGATCACGCTGTCGTTTGTGATCAGCTCCGCGATCGCGGCGACGGCGGGAGTGCTCGTCGGTCCCATCACCCTCGTCGGTCCGACGATGGGCACGGTCCTGGGCACCAAGGCTTACGCGGTCGCGATCGTCGGCGGGCTGCAGTCGGGCGTTGGTGTCGTCGTCGGCGGTCTGCTGATCGGACTCAGCGAGCAACTCACCGCGCGCTACATCTCCACCGGCTACAAAGACACACCGGGTTTCGTTCTGCTCATTCTCATTCTGCTCATCAAACCGGCGGGACTCTTCGGCAAGCGAATGATTCGAAAGGTCTGACATCTTGGCCGATACGATCGAACGCGGACTCGAAGAGAATCCCATTCTGGCGTCGCGCATCGGCCGCTGGGTCATCGGCACGCTGGCGGTGTTGTTCCTGTTCGTTCCGCTGGTGAGCTCGAACCAGTACTACGTCCACAGCGTTCTCGCGAAAGTCTGCATCTACACGATCGTGATCGCCGGCCTCGATCTCGTCGTCGGTTATTCGGGCGATGTCTCCGTCGGACACGCCGGACTGTTCGCCGCCGGCGCGTACACGACCGCGATCCTGATGTGGAAGCTGCATTTCTCGTTCTGGACCGCGGCGCCACTCGGCATCGTCATGGGCGCCCTCTTCGGCCTTCTCCTCGGCGTTCCTGCGCTGAGACTGAGCGGGCCGTATCTCGCCGTTGCGACGATCGCGTTCGGCCTCATCGTGCAGACCGTCGTCAACGAAGCCGTTCCATTGACGAACGGCTCGCAAGGAATCCGCGACATCCCGCCGCTCCGCCTCGGAACGATTTCGCTCGATGGGAACCGGTTCTACTACGTCGTCTATCCATTGATGATCCTGTCGCTGATCGCTGTGCATCGCGTGGCGACGAGTTACTGGGGTCGCGCGTTCGAGGCGTTGAAAGAGAACACCGTCGCGGCGGAGTGTTCGGGGATCAGCCGCTATCGATACAAGCTGAGCGCGTTCATCCTGAGCGCGGCGCTGGCCGGACTCGCGGGCGCGCTGTTCGTACACATCGACGACTACATCGGCCCGCCGACGTTCTCGCTGCAGCTGTCGATTCTTTTCCTGATCGGCCTGATCTTCGGCGGCACGCGCTCGATCATCGGCAACGTC
>DASVHS010000052.1:0-2278 GCA_036382495.1 Thermoanaerobaculia bacterium
CTTGAACCGGCTGAACGGCAGCCGCTCCGTCAACTCGGCGACGTTGATGTTCGCTTCGATCTTCGTGAATACATGCCGGGCCACGAGCGCGTCTTCCCACTTCGCTTTCTCGTCGAACGCCTCGTCGTTGGATTCGAAGAAACTGTTCTGGTGGATGTAGGCGTTCATCCGGTTCCAGATCTCCGCCCGCCGCAGTCCTTCCCAGACCACGTGGATCGGATCGACGTTGATCGTCATCGACGACTTCAGCGCGGCTTTTGTCGGCTCGAACTCGAACGTGCCCTCGGCCCACAGAAACACGTCGCACACGTCCTCGATCGTCTTCTCGGTCAACGTCGACAGCGCCTGATCCTGGGTGATTTTGTTTTCCTGGACGAGGACCGCTGCGGCGGCGGCGCCGGTCGCAGCCTGGACCCGGAAGGCGGCCTCGATGTCTTCCTCGCTGCAGAAGCCGTGGTACAGCAGGTAGTTGCGCCAGCGTTCCCGTTTTTCGTTCGTCGACGAGAACACGATCCGGCCATCGCTCAGGACGACCCGGATTTCCTTGCCGCGTTCATCGGTGAACTTGAATAGCCCGGTTCGCTGCGACGTCCGGCCCCACTGGATGAGGTCGGCCATCGACATGGTGGAGAACTTGCCGGCGACAGTCACGTGAAGATTCTATGTGGAGGACAGGCGCACCGCCTGTCCATCATCAGCCGGACAGGCGAGGGCGCCTGTCCTCCACTCTCAGCTTGTATGATATGTGGCCCGCGGCTCCGCGTTGTGAGCGGCGCCACATCCCTCGCAGGAGATTGAATGTCGATTACCGCAGAACAACGCAAGACCGATCTGGTCGACAGGCTGGCCGCCGATGCGCGCAGCCGGGTCCAGGCCGGTCAGGCTGACAGCGCCGAGCAGTTCGTGCGGCGCTATTTCGCGCTCGTTGCGCCCGATGACGTCATCTACACCTCGGTTGAGACGCTGCTCGGCAGCGCGCTGTCGCTGTGGCAGTTCGGCGCCGAACGCCAGCCCGGTCAACCCAGAGTCCGCCTCTTCAATCCGACGATGGAGTCGAACGGCTGGTCGCTCGAGCACACGGTGCTTGAAGTCGTGAACGACGACATGCCCTTCCTCGTCGACTCGGTCACGGCCGAGGTGGCGCGGCGCGAGCGGAAGATCCATCTACTGCTTCATCCGGTCATGCGCGTCGTCCGCGACAAGAAGGGCCGGCGAGTGGAGATTGCGGACACGGTGCAGGCACCCTCAGACGCGCTCGTCGAGTCGTACATGCACATCGAGATCGATCAGGAGACCGAGCCTGCCGAGCTCGAGTCGATGCGCACGAGCATCGAGGCGATTCTCGCGCAGATCCGGCTCGCCGTCGCGGACTGGCGGGCGATGCGCGAGCGTCTCGCGGCTGATAACGCGGAGCTGGACGGCGTCAAGCTTCCGATGCCGGCCGAGGAAGTTGCGGAGGCGCGCGAATTTCTGAAGTGGCTCGATCAGGGCAACTTTGTGTTTCTCGGCTACCGGCGTTACGGATTCGAGACCCGCGACGGGAAAGACTACCTTCCGCCCGTTCCCGGCACCGGCCTCGGCATCCTTCGCGAGATTCGAAAAGAGTCATCGAAACGCGGTGACGAGCCGCTCAGCAAGGAATTCAGTGATTACGCGAGACGCAAAGACCTGCTGATCATCACGAAGGCCAACAGCCTGAGCCAGATTCATCGTCCCGTGCCGATGGATCGCATTGGTATCAAACGCTACGACGCGAACGGCAATCTGATCGGAGAAGATCGCTGGCTCGGTCTCTTCACGTCGGCGGCGTACAGCAGGAGCGTTCGCGAAATCCCGATGCTTCGCCTCAAGGCCAAGCGGATCGTCGAGAAGGGCGGCCTCGATCCGCGCAGCCACAATGGCAAAGCACTCGATGAGATCCTGGAGACGTTCCCGCGCGACGAGTTTTTTCAGGCGACAGACAACGATCTCTTCGACATCGCGCGCGGCATCCTCCTTCTGCAGGAACGGCAGCGCGTCGCACTGTTTACGCGCAAGGATGTCTTCGAGCGGTTCGTGTCGTGCTACGTCTACGTCCCGCGCGATCGTTACACGCCCGACTTCAAGGAACGCGCTCGCGCCATTCTCGAAGAGGCATTCGAGGGCCGTGAGACTCAAGTGTACGACTACGTCGGCACGTCTGCGCTCGCCCGCGGATTGTTCATCGTCCGCACGACGCCGGGCCGCATTCCTTCGCCCGACATCCGCCGCGTCGAAGCGTATCTCAACGAGGCAGCGA
>DASVHS010000053.1:0-5793 GCA_036382495.1 Thermoanaerobaculia bacterium
CGATTCCGGAGGAAGTGGCGTCGTACCACCGCTGGCACCGCCGCAGACTGTCGATGAAACCGGGACTGACGTGCCTCTGGCAGATCAGTGGCCGCAACCAGATCGACTTCGATCGCTGGATGCAGATGGACCTGCAGTACATCGACAACTGGTCCCCATCGCTCGACCTGAAGATTCTGCTGCGGACGATTCCCGCCGTTCTGTCAGGCCGCGGCGCGTCGTAGACTTCGGCGCATGCCGAAGCTCGATCCTTCAACAACAGAGTTCCGCGCCGCCGGTCATCGTCTCGTCGACTGGATCGCCGACTATCTCGAGAACATCGACGACTACGACGTTCTCTCGGCAGTGAAACCTGGCGACATCGAGAAGCAGTTTCCGGACGGCCCGTCGTCGAAAGGGCGCAGCTACGACGAGCTGATCGCCGATTTCGAATCGAAGATCGTTCCGGGGATCACGCACTGGAACCACCCGGCGTTCTTCGCGTACTTCTCGATCACCGGATCGCAGGCGGGCATCCTCGCGGAACTTCTGACGGCGGGACTGAACGCGAACGGGATGTTGTGGAAGACGTCCCCGTCCCTGACAGAGCTCGAGACCGTCGTTCTCCGATGGTTGCGCAACTGTCTCGGGCTGCCGGACAACCTGTTCGGGATCATCAACGACACCGCGTCGATCAACTCGTTCCTCGCGCTCGCCGCTGCGCGTGAGGCGCTCGGATTGAACATCCGCCGCGAAGGGATGACCGGCCGCAACCTGCCGCCGCTCCGCGTCTACTGCTCCGAGCACGCACACTCGTCGATCGAGAAGGCGGCGCTCGCGCTGGGATTCGGCGCGAATGGCGTCGTGAAGATTCCGGGCGACGACGCGTACCGCATGCGCGTCGACGCGCTCGAGGAAGCGATCGCGCAGGACAGGAAAGCGGGCGCGCTGCCGTGTGCGATCTCCGCCACCGCAGGGACAACGTCGACCGCTTCAGTCGATCCTGTGCGTCGCATCGGCGAAATTGCGCAGCGCGAGAAGATGTGGCTGCACGTCGACGCTGCCTACGCCGGCTCGGCCACGATCGAGCCGTCGTTCCGTTGGTTGTGGGACGGGATCGAGTACGCCGACTCGATCGTCGTCAATCCGCACAAGTGGCTATTCACGCCGATCGACTGCAGCGTGCTCTACACCCGCCAGCCTGACATGTTGCGCGAGACGTTCTCGCTCGTCCCCGAATATCTGAAGACGACGGACACCGCGGAGGTGAACTACATGGATTACGGACTGCAACTCGGCCGCCGCTTCCGCGCGTTGAAGTTATGGATGGTGATGGAGCACTACGGCATCGACCGCATCCGCGCCGTCATCCGCGACCAGGTGGGGTTCGCGCAACGCCTGGCCGCGGAGCTCCAGAAGCGCGATGACGTCGAACTCCTCGCTCCACAATCCTTCAGCGTCGTCGTCTTCCGCAAGAAAGCCTCGGACGAAGAGAACGCCGCGCTGCTGGAACGCATCAACGCCAGTGGGAAGGTGTTCGTGTCGCATACTAAGTTGAAGGGGAAGTATGGGATCCGCGTGGCGATTGGGAATGGGGCAACGGAGTGGAGGCACGTGGAGCAGATTCTGTCGTTTCTTTGAATTTGAACTTCAGACCCCCATGTCATCCCGAGCGTGAGCGAGGGACCCGGGTGGGTGGGTGGCGCAGTCCCGGTGCCACCCCTCCGCCCGGGTCCCTCGCTCACGCTCGGGATGACATGGGGGAGGGCGGGCAATTCTTAATTCTTCATTCGAAATTCGACATTCGAAATTCTGATGGGCAAGATCGAATTGGCCAGAGCGGATAACAGCACCCAGCTTCCGGCCTGGGTTACGGACTTCCTCTCCGACGCCGAGGATTGGGCGCAGGGAAAGATGTGGTTTCCAAGAGCGATCCTGCTGCTGTACCTCGTCTACGCCGATTTTCGTTTTCTCCGCGATCCCTTGAGCAGCACGATGTTCTCGGGCATCACGCTCGCGTTTCATGAGATGGGGCATCTCATCTTCGCGTTCGCGGGGCATTTCATCTGTTCGCTCATGGGCAGCGGCACGCAGGTGCTCATCCCGATCATCGTCATCATTCTCTTTCTGCGGCAGCCGGATTACTTTGGCGTCGCTGTCGGCGGATTCTGGCTGTCGTTCAGCCTGTTCGAGCTCGCGAACTACGTCGCGGACGCCCGGGCCATGGAGCTGCCTCTCGTCGGCTTCACGGACGACCCGGAGCACGACTGGCACTACCTTCTCTCGACGACGCATCTACTGCAGCTCGACACGACGTTTGGCTTCCTGATCCGGGTGGCGGCCACTCTCAGCGGCGTGGCTTCGCTCGCGCTCGCTTGCTGGTTGTTGCTGATCATGGCCAGAACACGGCGCGCCGTCGCATAGAATGCGCCGCGTGCAAACCGTGCACGCTTCTCTGCGTTACGGCCGCGCGATCGCCGCGGTCGCCGACCTCCTCGCCCGATTGCGACTCGAATCCGTCTTCGTCGGCAGCGTTGCGCGTTCGGCGTGGCTCGGCAGTCGTGTCGATCAGGGCTCGCTCGAGGTCGTAGCGCTCATGACGTCCGAACAGAAGAACCAGGTCGCGATGATGGCCGGGAACCGCGGCTTCCGCGTCGACCGCGAGGAAGTCGAGCACACGGCGGAGCTCGACCTCATCCCGATGCACTTCGTCGATCCCGAAGGCGAGGTTCGTATCCACGTTCTCGTGGCCAGCAACGCGCTGTACGGAAAGATGGTACGCGCCGGTGTCGCCGTCGAAACAATCCGAGTCGCGGCGATCGAGGACCTCGCGCTGCTGTTCGCTCTCGGCGATGATGATGACTCGCAGCGGGCGGCGGCGATGCTCGTCCGGCTTCCCGAATTCGACCGCATCGCGTACAACGAACGTCTCATATCCATTGGCCTGCCGCATTACGTCGTCAACTCATGATCTGGATCGACAAACAGTCCCCGCTCGATCAGGCGCTCGAAAGCGTCGCGGCGCAGCCCGTCGTCGCCGTCGATACCGAGGCGGATTCGCTGCACTCGTATTTCGATAAGGTGTGTTTGATTCAGATCTCGGCCGGCGCAGACGATCTCGTCATCGATCCTCTGGCCGGCGTCGATCTGAAGCGATTCGGCGAAGTGCTCGCGAATCCTGCCATCACGAAGATCCTGCACGGCGCCGACTACGACCTGCGCATCCTCAATCGCGATTTCGGTTTCACCACCACCAACCTCATCGACACCATGGTCTCCGCCCAGCTCCTCGGCTACGAGGCATACGGGCTGGCCGCACTGCTCGAGCGCCACTTCGGACTGAAAGTGAACAAGACGCATCAGCGCGCCGACTGGGCGATGCGCCCGCTGACGCCGGAGATGCTCGAGTACGCCGCGATGGACACGCGCTATCTGATCGCTCTCGCGCAGAAACTGCGCGACGAGTTGAACGCGGCGGGGCGGTGGGAGTGGGCGCAGGAAGAATTCACGCGCCTGGAGAACATCCGCTTCCGCGACACCAGCGACGAAGAAGAGCCGTGGCGCAAAATGAAAAACCTCGGCAACCTCGACCGGCGGGGACTGGCGATCGTTCGCGATCTGTACGAGTGGCGCGATCAGCTGGCGCGGAAAGCGGACCGCCCGCCGTTCAAGATCATCGGCAACGAGGCCATTCTCGACATCGCCAAAGAGAAGCCGGCGAAGATCGGCGATCTGTCGACCATCAAGAGCGTGTCGCAGTATCACCGCACGCGTTACGCCAAGCCTCTCGTCGACTTCGTGAAGCGCGTCATGGAGATTCCGGAGGCCGACCTTCCCCAGCGCAACGAGCCGAAGGCGTGGATCCGCGACAAGGAGCTCGAAGTCCGGATCAATCAATTGAAACGAGTCCGTGACAAGAAAGCCGCCGAACTGAAACTCGATCCAGGCCTGCTCGCCCCACGCCACGTGCTGACGGCGATCGCGACGACGGGGACGATCGAGGACATTCCGGCCATGCGCGATTGGCAGCGGGGGGTACTTGGGAGCGATCTGCTCGCTGCGATCAAGAAATAGTTGTCATCCCGAGCCGCGAAGACGGCGAGGGATCTGGGCGGGGGACCCCTCCCAGATTCCTCGCGCTCTTCGGCGCTCGGAATGACATTCGATACAATCCGGCCCGCCATGGAACGCAGCTCTGAATTCAAAGTCATCATCATCGGATCCGGCCCTGCCGGCTGCACGGCCGCTCTTTATCTTTCTCGCGCGAATCTGATTCCGCTCGTGCTCGAAGGCATCCAGCCGGGCGGCCAGCTGACCATCACAACCGACGTCGAAAATTATCCCGGCTTCCCGGAGGGCATCCTCGGGCCGAAGCTGATGGACCTGATGCGCCAGCAGGCCGAGCGATTCGGCGCTGTGTTCCGCATGGAGCAGGTCGAATCGGTGAAGCTGACGACGCATCCGTTCGAAGTCGTCACCGACAGCAAACACTACGAAGCCGACGCGGTGATCATCGCCACCGGCGCCTCGGCGATGCAGCTCGGACTGCCGTCGGAGAGACTGCTGCAGGGATTCGGCGTGTCGTACTGCGCGACCTGCGACGGATTCTTCTTCAAGAACAAAGAGATCGTCGTGGTCGGCGGCGGCGACTCGGCGATGGAAGAGGCGACGTTCCTGACGAAATTCGCGAGCAAAGTGACGATCATCCATCGTCGCGAGGAAATGCGCGCGTCGAAGATCATGCAGGATCGGGCCCGCGGCAATCCGAAGATCAACTTCATCTTCAACACGACGATCGACGAAGTGATCGGGACGAAAGACGGCGGCATCACGTCGCTGAAACTGCGTAATCTGCAAACGAACGCCACGAGCGAGAAAGCCGCGCAGGGTCTGTTCGTCGCGATCGGCCATACGCCGAACACGAAGTTTCTCTCAGGCCAGATCGCGCTCGACAAGCGTGGCTACATTCAACTGCCACATCGTCACTCGACGGTCACGAACATCCAGGGCGTCTTCGCGTGCGGCGACTCCGTCGATCACATCTATCGCCAGGCGGTCACCGCAGCAGGAAGTGGCTGCATGGCTGCACTGGACTGCGAGCGCTGGCTGACGCACGGTGAAAGGATCACTGAACGATGGGACCTTCCCAAGGGGGAGGAGGAGCGCATTGACAGTTGACCCCACCGAGGAACGGATCCTCATCCTCGGTGGTGGCGGAATGGTCGGGTTGCAGGTTGCGCGGGAAGCCGCGCGGGAGTTGCAGCCATCGCTCATCGTCCTGTCGGCGCTGACCCAGCCGGAAGTCGACGCGGCCATCGCGATCCTGAAGCCGGAGACGAAAGGCATCGAGCTCATTGGCGTCTCCGGCGACATCTTCATCCCCGAGTCGCTGCAGGGAAAAAACCGCGCGGAGCTGATCGCGAACCGCGACTGGTTCGACGAGTTGTTTGGGGAGATTTTTTCGCCGGACGCGGATTACACGAAGTCGGCGTTGTTCCAGCTGATCGACCGTCACAAGCCGACGGTGATCGTCGACTGCATCAACACGGCGACGGCGATCAGCTATCAGGACGTCTTCACGGTCTCGCGGCGAATCAAGCTGTTGATCGACTCGCTCGAGTCGCGCGATGGCAAGATCGACGTCAAAGAGTTGCAGCCGCTGTTCACGTCGGTGCGTGAGCTGCTGCTGTCCGAGGGCATCCCGCAGATCACGCGGCACATCCTGTTTCTGCATCGCTCGCTCGCGCACAACGCCGTACGCGTCTACGTGAAAGTCGGGACGACCGGCACGGGTGGGATGGGCATCAACATCCC
>DASVHS010000054.1:0-2700 GCA_036382495.1 Thermoanaerobaculia bacterium
GTGACGATCGCCACCCGCCCTGCGAAATCGTTCATCCTCGGGATCTTCTCACGGACGCTCGCCGCTGCCTTGATCACTTCCAGGCGTCGAGCGACTCTCGCAGCTGCACGAATTGTCCGAGGTGATACGCGTTGTGGTCTGCCACGAGCAGCGCCTCGCGCAAAAGCGTCTGCCCGCTGCCGTACGGGATGCGCGCGAACAGATCGTTCTTCGCGTCTTTGATCAGGGCAACCATCTCGACCCACCACGAGGCCAGCGCGAGTCCTTCGACTGCTTCCGGCGTTTCACTCACGCGCAGAGACGTCGTGAACGCGTCGCGCGCTTCGGTCCAGGCTCCGCGGCGAAGCGCTTCAGCTCCGGCAGTCATATCGCCTTCAGTCGCTCCCGGAAGAACTTCACGATCTCCACCGTCGATCGCAATCGATTCGCCGTCTTCCTCCATCCGTGGCCCTCATCGGGGAACAGCACGTACTGCACAGGCACGCCGCGCGACTTGAGTGAGGACACGACCTGTTCCGCCTCGACGACGGGGACATTCGTGTCGTTTGCGCCATGGAGGACGATCAGCGGTGTCTTCACGCGATCGACTTTGTGGATGGGCGAGAGGTCGTAGAGCATCTGCGCTTCCGTCGCGGGATCGCCGTATTCTTTTGTCGAGATTGCGGCCATCCAGGGTTCGGTCTGTTTGAAGAACGTCTCGAAGTTGACGACGCCGAACAGGTCCGCGCCGGCGGCAAACATATCCGGATACTCGGTCACGCCGGCCATCACCATGTAGCCGCCGTACGACCCTCCCATGATGCCGAGGCGTTTGGGGTCGGCGAGGCCGGAGGTGACGAGGTGATCGACGCTCGACTTGATGTCGCGCACGCCGTTGACGCGCAACGCACCATTGTCGAGATTCACGAACTTCTTCCCGAATCCGCTCGAGCCCCGCACGTTCGGCGCAAACACCGCGATGCCGCTGGCCAGAAGCGCCTGATAGGTCGAATTCAAATTCGGCCGCTCCTGCCCCTCCGGTCCGCCATGAAAACTGAGCACGACCGCATACGGTGGTTTCGCGTCGCGGGGCCGGTAAAGCCATCCGCTGAGCGGCAATCCGTCGCTCGCCGTGTACGTGATCAGCTCCGGGCGCATGAGTGTCGACAGATCGATACCCGCGTGCGGACTGCGAGTCAGCTGTTTGAGCGACGCCGTTCCCATCTCCAGCAGCCAGATGTCGAGCGGACGATCGGCGCCGCCGAGCGTCAGCGCGAGCAGAGAATCGTCGCGCGAGAACTCGTTCGGACCGCCGACGTCGCCCGGCAGCTTCGGCCCGGGACGCTCTTTCATGTCGGCGAGGTCGAGCATGGAGAGCTCGCTGCGTCCGGCGACGTTCCAGTTCAGCGCCGCGACTGTGTGACGATGATTCACATGCACCGATTGCAACTCCGCGTCGGTTCTCGATGCCAGCACTTCGAACGGCGTGACTTTGCCGTTCTGCACGCGCACGCGGCCGAGCGCGATTCGATCGCGATCGGGATCGCCGGCGAGGAGGATGACGTCGGGCGACGCACCGAATGCGGCGTCGACGAAACTCGCCGGCGGCGTATGCGGCGTGAGCAGCAGTTCTGCGCTGCCATCCATGACCACCCTATAGATATTGTTGTCGCCGCGGCTCGCCAGGCGCGACACGAGCGCATAACGGCCGTCGTCGCTGACATCGATCACGCTCGCGACGCCGTTCGATTGCGCGACCATCGTCATCGCGCCGGTTGCGACGTCGGCGCGCAACACGTCGATCGCGGACGGCGTGCGCCGGCTCGATCCGATGAGCAGCGACTTCGAACCCGGCAGCCACTTGAACAACCGGTTGTTCGTCTTCCCGCCTTCAGTCACTCGCCGCAAGCCGGTGCCGTCGGGCCGCACGACGAATACCTGCTCGTTGAGTCCTCCGCCTGGTGCGGACTGCAGCGCGATCCATTCGCCGTCCGGCGACCAGTCGATGTTCGTCACCGGGTCGTCGAGTGTCGTGATCTGATCCGGCCAGCCGCCGTTCGATGCGACGATCCACATTTGCGGCGATCCGCTCATCGTGCTGATGAACGCGATGCGTTTGCCGTCAGGTGAGAACGCCGGCGAACTGGCGCTGCCGATCTTCGCGAGCGCGGCCACGCGCGATTCGAGATCATCCGCGTGCAGCGGCAATGCGAAGAGAGCGAGTGCGAGAAGAGCGTTTTTCACGAGCGAAATCATAGGTGATCTCGTGCGCGAAGAGGCTCGGAAGGACCGCTTCGCCTAACGTCGCTGCGAGCCGGTTCCCGTGGCGTGCAATTTCCCGAGGGCCGCTGCCGCACTGGTGCGCACGCTGCTGTCCGGATCGCTCCGGGCGGCCTTTTCGAGAGCGGATCGGGCCCGCGGATCTCCGATCTCTCCCAGGGCCTCCGCCGCGCCCGCCCTCAGCGATGCACTCTCGTCCCCAAGCGCCGAAACGAGAGCATCGACGGCGCCGCTGAGGTGCGCTTTACCAAGAGCGGAGGCAGTTCTCGCGCGCACGATCTCGTCCTTGTCGTGTTGCAGCACCTGAGTGAGCGCAGGGAGCTCCGTCGCGCCGCCGATCTTCGCGAGCGCTTCCACGATGTTGCCGCGAACCGCTGCATCCGGTTCCGATGAGAGCGCGTCACGGAGCGGCGGTAGCGACGACGCATCGCCAACCGTCTG
>DASVHS010000055.1:0-7217 GCA_036382495.1 Thermoanaerobaculia bacterium
GTTCATCATTTCGAGCGGCGTGAAGTGAAAACCCATGTCATCCCGAGCGTGAGCGAGGGACCCGGGGGCGTGGGGAGGCCGGCCTCCCTTCCCCCGGGTCCCTCGCTCACGCTCGGGATGACATGGGACCATCCATTTCACTTCACGCCGCTCGAGATGATGAACACGCGGCCGGAGTGATTGCCGTGGATGCCGCTCCACGCCGATGTGACGAGAAGGTCGACGATCTTGTCGCCGTCGACATCGCCGATTCCCACGGCGTCGAATCCGAGCGTGTCGCCGTTGATGCGACTCGTGTACGTCTTCAGGAGCTTGCCGTCCTTGCCGGAGTAAAGGTAGATGCGGCCGCCCGACGGCGCCGCACCGGCGTATTGCCACGCGCCGACAACGAGGTCCGCGCGACCGTCGTGATCGACATCGCCCGCCACTGCCGGGCACGTGCCGAATCCCTCGCCCGCCGTCTCGCCGGTCAGCGTGAGCAGACGTTTGCCCGTCGCGCCGGAGTGCACGTACACGCGTCCCGTGCCACGACCCTTCGCGGCGTTCGACCAGTCGGAAGCGTAGATCTCGGGAACTTTGTCGCCGTCGACGTCGCCGAGGATCGACACGAACATGCGCCCGAGGGCGTTGCCGGTGTCGTCGGACTCGATGATGAACTTTGGTTTGGCCGATAGCGCGTCGTAAACGTACGTTCGACCGGTCTTGCGCGGGCCGGCGCCCGGCGCGCCGACGACGAGGAACATCCGCTTCTTGTCCGCCCAGCCTGCGACCGTGCTTCCGAACGCGTCGCCGGCGCGTTCACCGGTCAGCGTCAGCAACAGATGTCCGTCTTTGCCCGAGTAAACATAAGCGCGTCCTGCATCGGCGCCCGCCGCGGCATTCTTCGGCGCGCCGACGATCACATCGGCGAAACCATCGTGATCGACATCGCCCGCACCGGACGAGTGACGACCGAAGTCATCCTCCACTTTTTCTGCAGTGAACGTGTGCAGAACACGACCGTCTTTCCCCGAGTAGATGTGCGCGATTCCACCACCGGGGCCCGATGCGATCACGTCCGGGATTCCGTCGCCGTTCGTGTCGCCCGCGCCTTCGACACCAGTTCCCAGTTGATCGCCGGCTCGACCATTCGCGGTCCAGAGCAGCTTGCCTGTTTTCGACGAGTACACGTAGATGCGACCGGCGTTCGCGCCGCCTGCTCCATTCGTCGGCGCAGACGTGACGAAGTCGGCGACGTGATCGCCGTCGACGTCGCCGATCTTGCGTGCGATCCAACCGAACTGATCGCCGATCGCTTCGCCGTCGAACTCGTGAATGATCTTCACGTCCTCGACGAAAGGATGCTGGAACTCTTCCGGCTTCGGAAGCAGCGCGTTGAAACGCGGATCGGAAGTCAGGCTGGTGAGATCCGCGTCAGTCTGAATCTGCGTCATGTCCAGCTGACCGGTTGCTTTCGCTTTCTGCAGCCACGTGAACGCCGCATCTTTGTCGCCCTTCAGTGCGTATGCGACGCCGGTGTTGTATCGCGCAGCCGGAGAATTCGGATCGATCTGAAGCGATTGACCGAGGACACTCAGCGCCTTGTCGTAGTCCTTCGTGCGGATGTACGACGCGCCGAGGACGCGCAACGCGAAAACGTTTTTCGGTTCGCGCTGCGTGAGATCCTCGAGAATCCTGACCGCGCCCGCGGCATCGCCCGACTGCAACATGCCGAACGCTTTCCGCACATCGGGCGACGGCTGTTGCGCGGCGACAGAAACGGCAAAGGCAACGGCGACGACGATCAGTTTGCGGCTCATGTTTGTCGTTCTATCCGCGAGCACGGCCAACCGCTATCACGTTCTTGCGCTCAGGGGACCTACAGCAGCTCGCGCAGCGTCGCGTAACCGCTTCGACTCACAGGCAACCGCGTTCCGTCACGAAGAATCGCCACGCGGCTGTCCTTCGCGTACAACTCGATCTTTTCGATGCGCTCGATGTTCAAGAGGTATGAGCGATGGATGCGGACGAAGCGATCAGGATCGAGCTCATTCGCGAGATCGCCGATCGATTGTTGCTTCTTCAATTTCGCGCCGCCGGTGACGACGAGGATCGCGTCGTCAGACGCCTCGATGTAATCGACGCGCGTTACAGGGATGACCTGGATCGATCCATCCTCGCTTCGCACAACCACGCGCTGCAGCGGCTTCTTACGCAACGCCTCCCCCAGCGGAGCCACCGCCGTCCTCGGCTGTCCCCGGCTCAACCGCTCCCGCACCCGCTCAATCACCGCCCGAAACCTCGTCTCCGAAAACGGCTTCAGCAGATAGTCGAGCGCGTGCACCTCGAACGCGCGCAACGCGTACTCGTCATGTGCGGTCGCAAACACGACGATCGGCGATCGATCGAGGAGCGACAACACTTCGAAGCCGTCGAGTTTCGGCATCTGAATGTCGAGCAGGAGCAGATCGGGATCGTGTTCGCTGACGGCCTTCACCGCCTCGAACCCGTTCACACACTCCGCAACGATCTCGACGTCGTCGTAAGCGCCGAGGAATTCGCGGAGGATGTCGCGCGCCGGCGGTTCGTCGTCGACGAGAATCGTGCGAATCATCGCGGCAGCTCGATCTCCACGTGAAACCGTCCCGAGTCTTCCGCCGCGCTGAGGCGCGCGCGCCCGTCGGAGACGGCGTTCAACCGGCCCGCCGCATTCTGCAACCCGATGCCTTCCCCAGGCGAGACGACACGATCGGGATCGGCTGGGTTATCGATGCTGATGCGCAACGCGCCGTCGTGAAGGCTCGCCGTGATGTCGATCGTTCCACCCTCGACAACCGAGGCGATGCCGTGGCGCACGGCGTTTTCGACGAGAGGCTGCAGAAGAAGCGGTGGCACCTGACATTGCGCTGCAGCCGCGTCGACGTTGATATGCGTCGTCAGACGATCCCCGAACCGAACCTGCTCGATTGCCAGATAACGCGTGACGAGATCGATCTCCTCGCCGAGCGAGATCCGCTCGAGCGAACCGACGCGAAGCATGAGCCGGAAGAATTCAGCGAGCCGTTGCGCCATCTCGCGGGCGTCGGCCGGACGGGTGCCGCAGAGCGACGCGACGGCGTTCAGGCTGTTGAACAGGAAATGCGGATCGACTTGCGCCTTGAATGCGCGCAACTCGGCCTCACGAGCCAGGACGCGATAGCGAAGCGCCGCGTCCTCCGCTTCGCGCGAGGTCTCGACTTCGAGAACAAGGTAGTGAACGGTCACGGTCGCAACGTAAAGCATCGCGCCGATCATGAACAACAGCGTCGAGTCAGGCACCGGTTGCCCGAGTGCGCTCGCGGACGCGTTCCACGCAACGATCCATACACCGCTCGCCGCGGCTGCCGAACCGCCGTGAGTCGTGATGATGCTCGTCGCGCTGGACGATCGCAGCGGCATCGCACGACAGAGATATCGCGACGCCAGGCTGATGAATCCGAGAAGCAGCGACGGCGCGAGCGCGGCGAGAACGATCGGCGAGAGTGGTGTTCCCGGCCGCCAGGTGAGCACCGTCGTCGTGACCAGCGCCACCGCGGCCACGGCCGCGACTGCGTAGATCGCGAGCTGTCCTCGTAACAATGGTTCGCGCGTCGTCATGACTCGATCCTCGAATTCTTGATCTCGACGCCGCCCATGATCACGCTTCCGCGAATCCGCAGCCGCGGCGCATTCGGCGCGATTGCAGGCTCCGTCTTGTTCACGAGCGCGCCGAGAAGCACCGTCACGTTCGTCTCCACCTGCCAGCCGCGCGGCACTTTGATCTCCGCGCCGCCCCAGAACGCGAGCAGATCGATGACCGCCTCACCGTTGATGCGCGCGGGGCCGAGGTCGATATCGCATCCACCCATCACAGCTACGACGTCGCCGCCGAGGAATTGTTCCGATGCGATGGTGCGGCCGCTGCCGCCCATGACCGCGATCGAACGGAACGACCCGAAGCGCGACCTGTCCTTTGCCGTCGGATGCAGCGCCTGAATCACGAGGTTCACTCCGGCGACGCTGATCAGCAGCGGTGAGAAACCAAGAATCTGCGAAAAGTGGATGTGCGGGAGGAGCGGGATGTGCGGCATGAACGCGATGCCGAACACGATCATGATCCCGCCGGCTGTCCATCGCTTCTGCACGAGCCGCGTCACTCCGTACGCGATGAGAACGACGGGCCAGTACGGCAGAAAATCATTCGCGTTCAATCGTCCGAGGTGATCGAGCCAGATGATCAGGCCTGTTGCCAGGATGGCGATGCCGCTGACGAGCCGCCAGAGCGGATCATCGTTGCCAGTCCGCTTTTTTCGTTCTCCGCGAGCCGCGAGTGCGCCAATCAGCACCTGGCGCCGCTTGTCGTCAGTTTCCATGACGTTCCTCCGGTGAGTCGGGCTCGCGACGCCGCGACGACTCGATCACCGTTCGCACAACCATTCCGGCACCGAGGAAGATCAGAAGAAGCGGCCAGGACGAACCGAACGTCAGCCCCCAGACGTGGAGACGGGCCAGCTCGAGCCACGTGCCGATCGCCATCATCCACAAGCCGCCCCAGGGTTGGCGTCCGCCGAGTTTTCGCACGCCAAGCGCGATGACGATCAACGGCCACCAGTTGTTCACGATGTGGTTGAAGTCGGCAAAGCCCAGGCGATCGAGAAGGAACATGACGCCGATGGCGATGAGGATGACGCCCGTCGTCAACGCCGATGAATCGATCTTTTTTCTGACGTTGTCGTTCATGCGTTCCTCGCAGCGACGTCTTTGACGTCCAATCCGCCCATCACGATCAGGCCGCGCAGAATGAGCTGGCGTCCCGTGCGTTTCGAGCGCGTCTTGATGTCAATGCCGCCCATGAACGGCACCGTGTCACCGATGACCTCCCAGCCATCGGGGATGCGGATCGAGCCACCACCGATGATGACGAGGATCTCGATGATCGCGGGACCCTGCGCGATCTCCGCGCCGGTCAGATCGAGATCGACTCCGCCCATGATCGCGACGATCCGCCCGCCGGTGAAGTCACGCGAGGCCACGGAAATTTTGCGCGGCGAGAGAATCGCCGCCCATGTCGTCCCCGACGGCTGCGATTGTGTTCCGCGCCGGATCCCGACGGCCTGCAGCACGATCATCACGCCGGCGCCAATCACGATGAGCGGCCACAAATCGAAGACCGAGAAATGAAGCCACCGCGTGGTCCACGACATCAGCACCACTCCGGCGACGATCGAAGCGATCGCGAGGCCGCGGCTCGTCGCGTCGCCGATCTTCAGAACGCCGACCACGATGAAGATGACCGGCCAGTAACGGAGAAACGGATACGGATCGAGGATGTTCAGGTTGTCGAGCGTCAACACCACGCCGAGAATCGCGAAGAAGAGTCCGATGACGAGTTTGACGGTGCTGACCATCGGAGCAGGCGTCGAGAGTTCTTGTTCCATGCCGCCAAGATACGGAGGGCGCGGCACTTCGTCTCCTCTCTACCGGCGAATCGTGGTGCCCGGGCGGTGAACGACGCTTTGACGATTTTTGGACGGAAAGAACACGCTTTTTATTGACCGATCTCCATATGATCGCTACACCCCAGGAGGATCTTGATGCCCATCCATGGCGACCTGACCACGATGCCGGTTCCGGAGCTTTTGATGTGGATCGGTCAGACGCAGAAGACCGGTACGCTCGAGATCCGCACCGTCAGGGTCAGCGTCAAGATGGCGTTCCAGAACGGCGATCTGATTTTCTCTTCCTCGAACGATCCGAAGACCACCCTCGGCCGCATCCTCATCGACAACGGAATCGTCACCGAAGAGATGCACAAGCGGGCGCGCAACCTTCGCAAGACGAAATCGATTGCAGTCGCGAAAGCCCTGCTCGACCTTCAGATCCTGACCGAGGAACAGCTCGTCCGCTTTCTGCGCAAGAAAGCGGAGAAGGAGTTGTTCGATCTCTGCGAGTCCGTCGAAGGCGACTTCACGTTCACGGAGCACGATCTTCCGGCGCTCGACCTGCTCCCGATGCGTGTCGATGTCTCGCGCATGCTTCTCCGCGTGACGCAGGACAAAGACGAAAAGGGCGAGTACGACTTCGACGCGACCGGAATCCGGATGAAAATCCCGACCGACTTCTGAGCACATGTCATCCCGAGCGTGAGCGAGGGACCCGGGTGGGACGGGAGGCCGGCCTCCCCACGCCCGGGTCCCTCGACTCACGCTCGGGATGACATTCTTTACGGCACCGATGTTGAATTTGTCCCGCGCGGAGGTTCCCGATGACCGAGGAACGTTACGAGCCGGTCTCGTGCGATTACCACGACGAGCTCGAGGCGGCGGCGATGCACAAGAAGGCTGTGGAACTGGAGTTCGACCTGGAAGGCGTGACGCAGCACGAGCGCGGAACGATCGCCGATGTGTACTCGGCGAACGGAGCAGAATTTATCAAGTTTGTTTCCGAGCAGGGACCGCTGGAGATCCGTCTCGATCAGATCATTTCGATGAAGGAGGAGTGATCGGGTACCCGGCGACCCAATCCGCTGTACCATCTAAACCATGCCGAAGATCCTGTTCTACACCGGCACCGCATTCTGCCTTTTCCTCGCGCTGACGAGTGCGGCGGAGTCGATGCGTGAGGTGCAGGGATTCGGCGTCGCGTTCGCGGCAATTCAGAGCAGCGGTATCGTTACGGCTCGGGCGCCATGGGCGATTCTCGTGGCACTGATCGCCGGTCTGGCCGCGGCGGTGATCCTCGTCCGGATGGCGGCGTTGCTCGCTGCGCGGAATCTCTTCGGTGCGTTCCTGGCGCTGTTCTGTGTCAGCGCCGCGATCCTCTCTCTTTCGGGAGTGCTTCTCCTGCAGTCGAGGATGCTGGCGCGACATGGTTCACCGGCCGCTCAATGGCTCTCCGAAATGCACCTCGTCGGCTACCTCGTCCTCGGCTACTTCGTGTCGCTGTCGCTGCTTGCGCTGCGTCCGTATTTCCGAATTCAGGCGAGCCGCATTCTCTCGGCGCTCGTGTTTCTGCCGCTGCCGATCTTCGCGCTCATCGTGACGCAGGAGCTGTTCGTTCGCGCTTCGAATGCGCCGCTGCCGTCGAGCACGCCGGCGTCGCTCGTGTATTTCGCGGTCGTTTCGGTGTTGTTCTTCTCGATCTCGGTGCATTGCATCCGTCACCGGCACCTGTTCCTCGAGATGACGAACCTGCGCGAGCTGATGGACGGCCGCTTCGAT
>DASVHS010000056.1:0-3202 GCA_036382495.1 Thermoanaerobaculia bacterium
TCGCGGTCACTCGATCTCCGTCGCATCGACGCGCGTGGCGTTCGTCACACCCGGCGGCACTCAATGCGCGGCGCCGCGACGCGGTGAGCAACTCTATTTTCAACGCGAAGTCCGAGCCGGCGAAACCGATCTCAACATCAACTTCGCCTACGATCCCCCAGCCGTGCTGCCGGACGATTGGCCGGCCGGGGACTGGTGCGCATCACTCGCGACATTCGTGAATCACAACGTTCGCGCAAACGCGAACGACGATCCGCGAGCGTCTGAACTGCGCATCTCCGGCGATCTGCAACGCGCACTCGCAAACGCGGGGCTGAAGACGAGCAGCGTGTCCGTCCGGCTGCAACTTCCGCCGGGCTGGGAGCGCACGCGGCCCGTTCCGGAGATCGCCAGACTGGCGAAAGCGGCGCCACCACTGCTGTTCATCGGTCTCGACGGCGCCGACTGGCAGCTCCTCGACGACTACATCGCTGCCGGCGCAATGCCGAACCTGGCGCGCCTCGCCCGCGAAGGAACGAGCGGCACACTCGAGACCGAACATCCGCCGCTGTCGCCGCTTCTGTGGACGACGATGATGACCGGCGTCAGTCCTCTCGAACATCACATTCTCGACTTCACGCACTTCAATCATTCGACCGGCGCGAAAGAACCGATCACGTCGGACGAGCGCGCCGTTCCTGCGGTCTGGAACATGGCCACGGCCGCCGGGAAACGCGTCGCCGTCTTCGGATTGTGGGCGACGTATCCGGCCGAGCCCGTGCGCGGGCTCCTCGTCTCCGATCGCCTCTTCACATTTCTCTTCAGCGAGAGCACGCCCCCACCTGGCATCGTGTTCCCTCCGTCGCGCGAGCCGTGGGCGCGCAACGGCGTCGATACCGCGGAGAAGTCCATCGACTTCGTGACGCTGAAACGATATTTGCCATGGCTCACGCAACCGGACTACGACGATCTCGCACACGCACAGAATCCATATGAGAAGCCGGGCAGTGCGTTGCGACGCATTCTCGTCGAGACCGAGGTTTATCGGCGGCTCGCGACTGACGTCGTGTCATCGTCGATGCCCGACCTGACCATCGTCTACATTCAGGGCACCGACACGATCGGACATGTCTTCGCGCCGTTCGCGCCGCCGAGGCAATCGGGAATCAACCAGGCCGATTACGAGCGATACCATCAGGTGCCCGAGCTCTACTTTCGCCACATCGACGAAATCCTCGGCGACTTCGTTCGGGCGGCCGAGCACAATCACGCGCGCGTGATGCTCGCGTCGGATCATGGCTTTCGGTGGAAAGAAGGACGGCCGGTCGAGCTGTCGTCCGTCGCAACGGCGACCGCCGCGAAGTGGCACCGCAACGAAGGCATTTTTCTGTTGTGGGGTCCGGGAATCCCGGCGAGCGATGGACACCGCGTTCACGGCGGCATCCGTCAAATCTGCGCAACGCTGCTCGATCTCAGCGGACTTCCGGCTGCGGCCGGCGTCGCGCCACCACTCCTGCCTGAACACGCAACACAGTCGGCGGACTATCGCCGCTCGTTCACGCCGTTCACTCCGCCCGCGCCGAACGCGGTGACGGCAGCGTCTGCGAACGAGGAACTGTCAAAGCTGAAAGCGCTCGGCTACATCGGCTCGAGCGAGTCGACGTCCGCGCGACCCGCGGGCGTGTCGTCGACGAAAACCGCAGGGGCGTTCAACAACGAAGGTCTGATCCTGAAACATGACAATCGAATCGCCGACGCCGTCGCAGCGTTCCACCAGGCACTCACCCTCGATCCCAACCTCGCCTCGGCAGCATGGAACCTCAGCGACCTCCTGTTTTCGCGAAACGAAAATCTGGCCGAAGCCGACGATCTCCTTCTCCGGGCGCTGCAGAACGGTTTGCCGGAAGCGTCAAAGTACGTGATCGAGCGCGCGATCAAATATCAGCGGTCCGGTCATGCCGATCGCAGCCTGGCGCTGCTCGAGGGCGCCGTGTCACGGGCTCCGGCCGATGAGGAGCTACGCATGTTCCGCGGGCGATACCGGATCGAGCAGAAGAACTGCGCCGGCGCGTTGGAGGACTTCGAAGCCGCGGAGAAACTGCGTCCGAATGATCCGATCGCGTTCGCGTCCGCCGGTCTCGCAGAAATGTGCCTCGGTGATCGCGGAGCCGCTCAGGCCAGCTTCGAAAAATCGCTGGCGATCAATCCGAATCAGCCGCAGTTACGGCAATTCCTGCAGCACTGATTTGTCATTCCGAGCCGCGAAGACGGCGAGGAATCTGGGCGGTGGAACGTCGCATGAGCCGCCACCCAGATTCCTCGCGCTCTGCGGCGCTCGGAATGACATCAGAGCCGCACTTCCTTCGCGGCGACGCCGACTTCATCGCTCAACTCGTCGCGGATCGTGACGAAGATCCGGTACGTGCCCTTCTCGAGGCGGAGCGCGCGCGACACGATCAACTCCGTCTTCTTCGCGGCATCGGCGTTCGTGATCGTCTCTGCATAGTGGTGAAAGTAGACGGCCGTACCCGCGCTGTCGAACACGGAAACGTAGACGTGAAGCCGGCCGACTTCGCCGTCGCCGCGGCGGATGAACAACGTCGAAGCCATCGGAAAGCCGATGCGGATCGGCACGACCGACTTGCCGTTTGCTTCGGGCTTCGGGTCGTCGACTGATAACGTCAGCGGCAGGGTCGATTTCTGCGAGGCGATGCCGAACGGTGTCGATAGCGCTCGCTCGAATTCCTGCTCGTGCGATAGCTTCAGAAAGTTCTGCCGATACATCAGCGTGTAGCGGCCCGGCTTCTTCGGCTCCACACGAATGCGATGGAATTCACCGTCAGCGGCAGCGGAGTGATAGCCGAGCGAGTAGTAGTTTGACGTTGCCGTCTCGAACTGGGCGATCGATTGGTCGAGCCGGTTGCTGGGCATGAACACACCGCCGGTGAGTTTCGCCAGCCAGTAAGCGGCTTTCGTGCGGTTGATCGTCGGGCCTGTGGGATCGATGATGAACAGGCTGACGTTCGCGGCGTTGGATTCGCGAACCATGCGGTCGTGAAGGATCGCTTCTTCAATCGCCTCGTCATTGTCTGGAACCGGGTAGCCAGGAACAGCCGCGCTGATCAGCAGGATCGCTTTTTTTCCGGGGAGCCACGCCATTCCGCGCGCTGTCTGGATGACTGCTTCGAAGAACGAGGCGCCGGACTCCATCTGCTGCGCCGCG
>DASVHS010000057.1:0-12340 GCA_036382495.1 Thermoanaerobaculia bacterium
CTGCGCGTCGGATCGGATGATCCGGCGCGTCCAGGATTTCCGGGCCGCGAAGGAGCGCGGCGACACCTCGACCGCGCAGAGTTCGATCGCACCCGGCGCACGTCTCTGGTTCGAAAACAAGGCCGGAGAAGGGGAGCCCTACACGCTCGACGGCGGCAGTTGGGACCACTGGGACCGGTATTTCCACTCGCACAACGCGATGACGAACTGGCGACGGGACGGGAACGCGGTCACGGCCGACGTGGTCGAGACGAATGACTTCATGCAGATGCTCGAATATCGTCCTGCGCCGTACACGATGACGTGGTGGCTCGACGATCAGCGTCGCATCACCGGCGTGCTGATCAAGTCCAACCCGGAGAAACCGGTGAGTCGCATGAGCGAGTTCAAGGAGTGGGCGCGCGCAAATCATCCCGACGAGCTCGCGTACCTGATGCCGAACGGGCGCCTCGATCCGACGGGCGATCGTCCGGAGCGTTGGCGCGCGATCCTGACCGAATGGAGAACCGCGCGACGTCAATGACGGACTACCGCCTTCCTACTTGAGATCCCGCGGTTCCACCGACACAACCTGCCGCACCGATCTTGCCGAACTCGTTTACTTCGGCGCCGGCGGTGGAGGCAGACCGACGGACGCGTGATCGATCACGTAGAGCCACGTGTTTCCGACTTTGCGAAGGACTTCTGTCGTGCGGATGTGAAACGTCTCCTTGTGGCCGTCGGGCATCGTGACCGTCTCGTCCCAGTGGCCGACCGTCGCGATGTGGTGCGTGTCGATCGCGATAGCGTCCTGCGATTTCAGCGTGAGCGTGGTGCTCGGGGCAGACGACTTGATCAGCGCGTCGATGGTTTTTGCGATGGCGGCGCGACCGTTAGCCTCTTCACCTTCGCCGGGCCAGACGCAACGCGCGTCGTCGGCGTACAACGCGAGCATCGCCTTCGCATCGCGCGCTGCGAACGCGCGCTCGAACGCCTCGGAATGCGCTCGTGCGTCCGACGTAGCGTCGGCGAACAGCGGAATCGTCATCAGGAGTGTGGCCAGGAAAACGAGCAAGGACTTCATAAACCCTCCTAGTAAGCGAGAAGTTCGCGGGCGGCTGCGAGAACCTTGTCTTTGTTCGGGAGATAGTACGCTTCCAGAGGCGGGGAGTACGGCGTCGGGACATCGAGCGAGGCGACGCGTTTGACAGGCGCGTCGAGATATTCGAACGCCTTGTCGGCGATGCGAGCCGCGAATTCCGCGCCCGCCCCTCCAGTCAGCGGTGCTTCGTGCAGGATGATCACGCGATTCGTTTTGCCGACCGATTCGAGGATCGCCTCTTCGTCGAACGGAATGATGGAGCGCATGTCGATCACTTCCACGCTCACGCCATCCTTCGCGAGCTCGTCGGCCGCTTCGTCCGCGACGTAAATCATCGCGCCCCACGTGATGATCGTCAGGTCTTTTCCCTTGCGCCGGATCTTCGCCTTGCCGATCGGAACGGTGAAATCCTCGTCGGGCAGATCTTCCTTGATGCGGCGATAGAGAAACTTGTGCTCGATGTAGAGCACGGGGTCGTCGTCGCGGATCGCGCTCTTGAGCAGTCCCTTGGCGTCGTACGCGGTCCCGGGATACACGATCTTGATCCCCGGCCGGTTCATGAACATCGCCTCGGGGTTGAGCGAGTGGAACGGACCGCCGTGAACACCGCCGCCGGCGGGACCGCGAACGACGATCGGGCAGTCGCGCCCATACAGATAGCGGTTTGTCGCGGTGAAGTTCACGAGCATGTCGTAAGCGCAAGTGATGAAGTCGATGAACTGCATCTCCGCGATCGGACGCATGCCCATGAGCGCGGCGCCCGACGCCGCGCCGACGATCGCCATCTCCGAGATCGGCGTGTCGATGACGCGGCCCGGACCGAAGCGTTCGATGATCCCGGCGCTCGTCCTGAACGCGCCGCCGTAAGAGCCGACGTCTTCGCCGATGAGAAAGACGCGCTCGTCACGGTCCATCTCTTCGATCATGGCCAGGCGGATGGCGTCTATGTATGTTGTTTCAGTCATCGTCAATCAGAGCGCAGAGGGCGGAGGGCAGAGCGCAGGAGATTGATCTGCGCTCTGCCCTCCGCGCTCTGCGCTCTGTTTCACTCCCAATATCCATCCCCTTTGAATAATCCGCGAGCCGCATCTTCCGGCTTCGGCATCGGCGACCGTTCCGCTTCATCCGTCGCCGTATCGACATCCCGGCGAACCCGCTGCTGAATTGCGTCGAAGTCTTCTTTCTTCGCGAATCCCATCTCGAGCAGCACGCGCTCGAAGCGGGGGAGCGGGTCCTTTGCCTGCCATTCGGCGAGGAGCTCCGGCGGAACGTACGCGGCGTTGTCGTGCTCGGCGTGGCCCTTCAGGCGGAACGTCTTGACCTCGAGCAGCGTCACGCCGTCGCCGCGGCGCGCGCGATCGATGGCACGTCGTGCTGCGTCGTAAACCGCGAGCACATCGTTACCGTCGACCGTTTCGCCGAAGCAGCCGACGCCGACCGCTTTGTCCGCGAGCGTCTTCACCGCGGTCTGCTTCGACGTCGGCGTCGAGTACGCGTAGCCGTTGTCTTCGATGATCACGACGAGGGGCAGCTTCTGCACGGTCGCGAAGTTCATCCCTTCCCAGAACGCACCGGTTGACGAGCCGCCGTCGCCGATGAATCCGAGGGCGACGAGATTCTTTTTCTGCATCCGCCCGGCGAGTGCGATGCCGGCCATGACCGGGATCATGTCGCCGAGCATGGAGATCTGACCGATGAAGCCGTCCTTCGCCGGATGTCCGAAATGGATGTTGAGTTCGCGGCCGCGCGTCGGACCGTCACCTTTGGCCATGTATTGGCGGATGACATCGGCCGGCTTCGCTCCGGCGACCAGAATCGCGCCCATGTTGCGGATGAGCGGCTGCACGACGTCGCCCTTGTCATACTCGAGCGCATACGCGGCGGCAACGGATTCACCTTCCTGTCCGAGGGATCGATAGAGACCGCCGATGACTTTCGTCTGGCGGAACAGCGCGACGAGCCGATCCTCGAGCGTCCGCGTGAGACGCAGGTAGTAGTCAATCTCCAGCAGCTCGTCTCGTGACAAGCCGTGTGTGTTCGTGGTCGTCGTAATCTCAGTCGTCACTGATGAATGGAATGCCCGGCCACATCCTCGGCCGCTTCCATGATCGCCTCCGACAGCGTCGGATGCGCGTGCATGGTTTTCGAAATCGACTCCGCGGTGGCCTCGAGCTCGAGTGCCGCGCAGCCTTCGACGATCAACTCCGTCGCGTGCGGCCCCACGATGTGCAGGCCGAGGAGCTCGTCGTATTTCTTGTCGGCGACGATTTTCACGAGGCCGCCGGATTCGCCGATGATGCGCGCCTTCGAGTTCGCGGTGAACGGGAACTTGCCGATCTTCACGTCGTACCCGCGTTCCTTCGCCTTTTTCTCGGTCAATCCGATGGACGCGACCTCGGGATCGGTGTACGTGCAGTTCGGAACGTGGTCGTAGTTGATCGGACGGGGATTCAAGCCTTTCATGTGCTCGATCGCGAGGATGGCCTCGAATGATGCGACGTGCGCGAGCCACGGCGTCGGAACGATGTCGCCGATCGCGTAGACGTTCGGCTCGGCCGTCTGCATGAACTGGTTGACCGTCACCATGCCGCGCTGATCGACCTGCACTTTGGTCTTCTCGAGGCCGCAGTCTTTCGTCACGGCGCTGCGGCCTGTTGCGGAAAGCACGATCTCAGTCTCGATCGTCTGCTGCTTGCCTCTCGCCTCGACGACCGTCTTGACGCTGTTCGCACCGACTTCGCACGACAGGACCTTCGCGTCGGTGAAGACTTCGATGCCTTTCTTCTTGAAGTTGCGCGTGAATTCCTTCGCCACTTCTTCGTCCTCGAGCGGCAGGAGTTGCGGCATCACCTCGACGATCGTCGTCTTCGTACCGAAGCGCGAGAAGATCGATGCGAACTCGCAGCCCACCGCGCCCGCGCCGATGACGAGCATCGACTTCGGCACCTCGGTCAGCTTGAGGATGTGATCCGAGTTGATGATGCGCTTGCCGTCCGTCTTGATGTGGGGAAGGTCTTTCGGGACCGAACCCATCGCCAGGATGATGTTCGTGGCGTTGAGCTTCTGGATTCCGCCTTCGCCCTGAACCTCGACTGCGCCTTTGCCGGCCAGCCGTGCGAATCCGGTGACGCGGTCGACCTTGTTCTTCTTGAACAGGAACTCGATGCCTTTGGCGTTCTTGTCGACGACGGCCTGCTTGCGGTCCTGGCCCGCTTTGAAGTCGAGCTTCACGTCGCCGACCGTGATTCCGAACTCCTTCGCCTTCTGAATCTTCTCCCACACCTCGGCGTTCGCGAGAAGCGCTTTGGTGGGGATGCAGCCGCGGTGCGTGCACGTGCCGCCGATGAACGGATCTTTCTCGATGACGGCGACTTTCATGCCGAGCTGCCCGGCGCGGATGCCGGCGACATAGCCGCCCGGCCCGCTGCCGATCACCACGACGTCATATTGCTGGTCTGCCAAGTGGAACCTCCGAAAATAGCGCGCGCATTATACGGAGGATTCAGTGGAGGACAGGCGCCTCGCCTGTCCTCCACACTATTGCGCGGGTACGTAGGTCGGATCCTGGCTCACGTTATCCACCAGCGATCCGTACGCGGTCACTTTCCCGCTGCCGTCCACGACTCTCACCGACACGCGTGCGTTGTAGATCGGATCGGTGAGGCCGAACGCGGCCAGCGAGAGTTGTACGAATTGATTCGGTCCGAGCGAGTCCGAGATCACCGGCGTGACCTTCGAGTCAGGCAGAACAAGCGAGACCTCGTACGTCACTGCATTGCCCGTTGTCTCGGCGAGTCCGATGTTCGTTCGGAACGCGTCCGACTGTTCGAGCTGGAGCAGTTGGAGCGAACGATCGCCGGCGCCGACGGAGTCAGTGGGAGTGACGGCCGGAACGAATTGACCGATCGTGCCTCCGTTTGCGACTGCGGCATAGGTGCGCGCGCTGGCGATGATGTTGCTCGCGGCGGCGGTAGTGATGAGCACCGAGCCGCCGGCGTTCGTCGCCGTGACGCCGAACGTGGTGTTAAGGATGTTGTCGAGGTCCTTCGTCTCACCGGGCGCAATGGTGGTCGAGCGCGTGATGGGGGCAGTGAGATCCCCGACCTGCGGATAGTAGGTGAGTGTTGCCGTGACACTGCTCGATGCGGAGTTGTATAGACGTGCGTCCGTGCGCCAGTTCGCGATCGAGTTCGTGTACGCGACGCCCGGAATCACGTAACGGTTCGAGCTCACCGATCCCTTGAGAACGGGCGAGACGAGCAGCGGATCGTTCGTGCGGTTGTCGAGCACCGACGCGTAGGCGGAGACTTTGCCGGTGGCCGACACGACTTCGACTTCGACACGTCCGTCGTCGAGCGTGATGTTGTTCGCGGCGAGGAGTCCGTTCAACGCCAGATGCTCGGATGGCAGCAGCGACTCCGGGATGTCGGCAATCCGGTTGCCGGATTTGTCGAAGACGTGGATGAGCACAGCGGCGGGCTCGCCGGCCGCTTCGAGCAGGCCGAAGTTTGTACGGAAGTTCGCCGACTGCGCGATCTGCTGCAGCGACAGGACGCTGCCCTGGCCGACAAACTGCGAGAACGGAATCGCCGGGATGAACTGTCCGAACGTTCCGGCGGACGTCACGTTGTACGTCCGGCTCGACGCGATCGTCGCCAGGGCGCTGCTCGGAACGCTGCTGAACAGACTGGACGAACTGGTCGTCGTCAGCGGCCGGATCTCGAGCATGCCGGTGGAGCTTCCGTCCGACGCGGTGCCGAAGAAGCTCGTCAGCAGGTCATCGAGAGCGGTCGTTGCGCCCGGATCGACCTGAATCGTGGTCGTGTTGCCGGTCTGCGTGCCGTCGGTGGCGGTCGGCGTGAAATTGAGCAGGTATCGCATCGGCTGCGACGAGACATTCGCAAGGCGGATGTCCGACTGGAACAGCGACGCGTTCGCTCCCGGTCCGTGCGCGACCGCCGGGATGATGAGCGAGTCCGGCGGCGGTGAGGCCTTCGTGTCCGGAGTCACGGGTGTGACGAGGCTGATCGAGATCGGCACAGTCGTCTTCGTCGTCCCGTTTGTTTCGATGCGATTGTTCGTCGACGGCGTCGAATACGTGATGCTGATCGCGGCGCGGTTCGTGCCGACGTCGAGCGCGTCGGGATCCGATGAAACCGTGAGCGTCAATCCTCCCTGCGGAACGACGCCGGAAGATGGCGAGATGGTGATCCACGGTTTGTCGGCCGTCGCATTGAACGTCTGGCCGGCAAACGTCGCCGGAATCGTGATCGTCTGAACGACGGTGGTCGGGACGCCAAGCTCGGCGCTGGCGCGATTGCGCGTCGCGACTGCGTTCTCCGGGATGACGCGCGTCGTCACGACTTTCGTGTACGCGCTCTTGTCGTCGCTGCACGAGCTGACGGCGCGGACGCGGTAGTAATACTCGACCGGTCCGCTGGTCGTGGCATGCGTCGTCGGCCAGCTGACGCCGGTCACGGTCCTCGTCGTCGCGTTCGCGAAGTTCGGCGACGTCGATTCCTGGACCTCGTAGACGCTCGCGTTCGCGACGCCCGTCCAGCGGACGTTGTACGGAGTTCCGGACAGAACCTGAGCCGCGACGCGCGTCACAGGCCGATCGGGCGAATCGCATGTCGTCTGCGCGGCCACAGTGACGTCATTCATGGCGGAGAACAGCGCCGGACACGAGTCGAACACCGCTTCGACAAACCAGCGTACGTGACCGCTCGGCATCGGGACGGAGATCTCGGTGGACGTCGTCGTCGCGACGAGCGTCGGTTCGTCGCCTTCGAGCGCGGCGAACAGCCGGTACGACGTCGCCTGCGCGGATTTCGTCCAGCCGAAGTGCACCGGCGACGCGACGTCGACGGAGTCGTCCTGCGGCTCGAGCGGATGCGGACGGCGGATGTTCTCGCAGCCGGGAGGCGTCGGCACAGTGATGTTGCTGTGTGCGGATTCGATCCCGTCGCAGCCCGATCCCATCGCGATGACCCACCACTCGATCGCGCCGGCGGGAACGTCGCGCTGCAACTGCGTGAGCGTCGTTTCGCCGAGGACCGTCGCTGCGCCGCGGGCGGCGCGGGCGACGAGCACGTAGCTCGTCGCGCCGGTCACGGACGACCACGAGAACGTGGCGGGACTCGTGACATTCGCGTCGCCGTCGGCCGGCGTCAGCAGTTGCGGTTTCGTCTTCGGACAGTTGCTCGCCGGCGGAACGGTGAATCGCGCCGACGCGGAATGCGTTGCAGCGCAGCCGTCGAATGCTGCTTCGACGAACCACACGATCGTGCCCGGCGGGACGGCCTTCTTGAGCGTTGCGTCGTCGCTGCGGCCGAGGAGCTGAACGGCGCCGCCGTTGATGGAGGCGAAGATGCGGTAGTTCGTGGCGTTCGGCACGCTCGTCCACGTGAACGTCACGGGCGAGCTCACCGACGTCGCGCCATTCGCCGGCGCGAGGGTCGACGCCGCGGCGCCGCTGCAGCTCGATCCGACATCAGGAATGTGGAAGCTCGCGGTGGCCGATGCGACGGAAGGACATCCCGAGTAGATCGCCTCGACGAACCATGAGTACGTGCCGGGCGCGATGTCGTGTTTTGACTGCGTGGCCGATGTGACTCCGCCGTCGGTCGGCGCGTCGCCGGAGAGCGCATACCAGAGGTGGTAAGCCGATGCGCCGGAGACCGCGTTCCAATTGAATGTGACGGGAGCGGTGACGTCCGTGTTGATCGGCGAGACGAGTGCCGGCGCGGTCGTGCCGCAGCTCGACGAGCGCTGCACCGTGAACTTGTTGTGCGCCGATACGACCGACGGACAGTTGTCGAACAGCGCCTCGACATACCACTCGGCCGCGCCTGAGGGCACCGCCAGCGTCGCCGTCGTCGTGGTGACGCGCGCGATGTTGCTCTGCGGATTGTTGTCGACGCCAAACCAGATGCGATACGCGCTTGCACCAGGCACCGCGGTCCACAGGAATGTGACGGGCGATGAAGTCGTCGCGCCGTTCGGCGGCGAGACGAGCGTAACGACGCCGGTGCCGCACTGCGGAGTCGCGACACTGAAGCGGCTTGTCGTCGAACGAAGCGAATTGCAGCTCGCGAATTTCGCATCGACGTACCAGTCGATCGTTCCAGTGGGTACGATTACCGCCGCTGTCGTGTCACTCGTCGATGCGATCACCGAGAACGGGGCGCCGTTGACCGAGGTGGAGATGTCGTACGACGTTGCGTTCGGCACGATGCTCCACTGGAACGTGACGGATGGATCGGTGTTCACGGCGTTGGGCGCCGGCGCGATCAGCCTCGCCGGCGTCGTACCGCAACCGGCCGATCCAACCGTGAAGCGCGTCAGTGTCGAACGCGTGCTGCAGCTCGCGCTGAAGATGGTCCGGACCACCCCCAGGTACGAACCGAGGCCGAGCGACGCGGATGCGGACTGGGTGGAAGCGTCGGACGTCGATGTGACCGTGTTGTACGTCGTGCCGCCGTCACCGGAGACGAGGACGTCGTATCGTGACGCGCCATTGACGGGAGTCCACGAGAATGCAACCGGCTTCGTCGGATCGAGTGCTGCGCCGGCCTGCGGCGACAACACGATGGTCGTACCCGTCGGGCAACCCGGCTGAAGGACCTCGAGCTCGAAGTGCTGTGTGATCGTGCACTTCTTCGAGTCCGTGACGACGAGGTCGAAGTCGAACGCTCCCGCCCGGGATGGCGAACCGCTGAGCGTCGCGTTCCGAAGATTGAGGCCCGGAGGGGCGGAGCCCGCCATGTCGAATGTGTACGGTCCGGTTCCGCCGACGCCGGTGAAGTTCGCGGCGTAAGCCATGCCGAGGGACGCGGACGGCAGCGAGGTCGGCGCGATCACGAGCTGCGAGCAACTCGCCGCACTCGGATCGATGATTCGAACGTTGTACGAGCGCGTGCCGGTGCAGGCATTGTTGTCGACCACGATCAACTCGAACGAGTAAGTGCCGACGGTCGTCGGCGTGCCCTGCAGCTTGCCGACGTTGATTCGCAGTCCGGGCGGAAGCGATCCCGACTTGACTCCGTACGCATACGGCGCCGTTCCGCCGCTGCCGACCAGCGTCTGCGGCGAGTAGATCTGGCCCATGGTTCCATCGGGCAGAGAGCTCGGAGCGAGGTTGACGGTCGGGCACGACTGGCCATGTGCGGCTGATGCAAGACAGATCGCGGCAAGCGCAATCGCTGCCAGTGAGTAGCGTTTCATACGTCCTCGTTTATCGGGCATGTTCGGGTTCGAATCGTCAGTGGTACTTGTTGCCGCCGGTGTTGAACAACACGACGGCCTCGCCGTCGCGGATGGACCCGTTCTTTCGCAGAGCATCGTACGCGAGTAGCGCTGCGCCTGCTTCCGGGCCGGCGTCGACGCCTTCGCGCATCCGCAACTCCGCCGCTGCCCCCTCGATCGCATCCTCGGGCACGGCGATCGCGCCACCCTTCGAGTCGCGCAGTGCTCGCAACATCAGCCGGTCGCCGACCGCGCGTGGAACGCGCAGCCCCCATGCCGATGTTTGAGGCGATTCCCACTCAGGCGCCGTGTCGAGTTTCTGATCGAACGCACGGACGATCGGGGCACAGCCGCTCGACTGCACGGTGAACATGCGCGGGCGTTCCGAACCGATCCAGCCGAGGCGCTGCATTTCGTCGAACGCTTTCCACATCCCGATCAAGCCGGTCCCGCCGCCCGTCGGATAGAGGATGACGTCGGGGAGTCGTCCGAGATCATCGAGCAGCTCGTAGCCCATGATCTTCTTTCCCTCGATGCGATACGGTTCCTTGAGCGTCGACAGGTCGAAGCCGCCCTTCTCGGCGATGTACTTCTGCACGCGCCTGCCCGCGTCGGTGATGACACCGGCCACGAGCTCCACCTCAGCGCCGTACGACCGGCATTCGTCGACGATCGATCGCGGTGTGTCGCGAGGCATCGCCACGAACACAGGCATCCCGGCACGCGCGCCATACGCGGAGAGCGCGGCGCCGGCGTTTCCAGCGGTCGGTGCAGCGAGACTCTTCGCGCCGAGGTTCTTCGCCATCGTCACCGCGGCGGCCATGCCGCGTGACTTGAACGAGCGCGTCGGATTCTTCGACTCGTCTTTGATGAAGAGATTCGGTCGCACGCGCGACTGCAGCATCGGCGTCGAGCCTTCACCGATCGAGATCACCTCATCCGAGTCTTCCACCGGCAACACCTCGGCGAATCGCCACATGGTGCTGCTGCGCATCCGCGTCTGCACGCGCAGCTCGGGCGCGGGGGAGATGTCGTAGAGGACGAGAAGCGGACCGCCGCATTTCGTGCAGAGGTTGTGGAGCTGGCGCGGCGCGTACTGCGCCGAGCAGCTGGAGCATTCGATGCGATAGGGGAAGGTGCGCATTTCGGAGTGCGGTGGCGCAGCCACCGCTTTGGAAAGCGGCGGCTTTGCCCGCCGCACTCCTACATTATTGCTGCGCTTTGGCTTTCGCGTCGGCGATGGACTTATCCATGTCCTTCTGCCACTTCTCGGCGTCTTCCGGCTTGTCCGCGTACTTCGCCATTTCCTGTGTGAACGCGTTCAGCGCGCTGTCGTACTGCGAGACGAGCTGCTTGTTGTAAGCGAGCGCCGGATCCACCTGCTTCTGGGCGGCGGATTCCTGCTTCTGCTTCTCGAATGCGTCGAGCGTGTCCTTGTACATCTTCTTCGTGGCGTCGTCCGTCGCTTCGTCGTACGCCTTCTTCGTCTGCGCGATCGTCTGCTCCATGCCGGCCTTCATCACCTCGGCCATCTTGTCGCCCATCGCGGCCGTGCTGACGGCCATGATCTGGCCCTTGACCCCCCACATGTACTCGTGCGTGTTGTAACCGAGGTCCCTGGCGGCGCGGATGTCGGCAGTGACGAGGTCGGCGACCGAGCCCATCGTCTTGAACCCTTCGACGAGACCGGCGAGCGATTTGTCGCCCGCTTTCTTCGCCGCGTCAGCGTGATGCTGTGCTTCCTGCTTCGCGACCTGGGCGATCTGCTTCTCTCCGAATGATTTGGTGTGCGGAAAATTGTGCATCAGCCGAGCTGCTGGCGCACGCGTGCGGTCAATTTCTCGAGCTCGCGAAGGATGGACTCGAGCTCGGCACGATGCTGTTTGCGCAGCGAGTCGACGTCCGCGCCGCCGGCGAACTTCTTCTTCGCCGGTGGCTCCATGACTGCGACGGCGGCCGGCGATTCGTCGATCTCGTGCTCGGCGCCGATCTCTTCGACGTCGTCGTCTTCGATCGGAACGGCGATTGTGCCGGCGAATGTCGCCGGGCGTTCCCGCCCTTCCTGCAGCAACTGTTCGAGCGAGACTTCTTCCGCCTTCTCATATCCCGCCAGCGGATTTTCAGTCGCCTCGGGGAAGGGAACGCTGTCGGGAAACGGAGTCATCGGCGGTGCTTCTTCGAATACGGGAGGAGGCGGCTCAGCGACCTTGCCCTTCACGGCGGGCTTCGCCGCGGCGGCTGCCGGTTTCTTGCGATCGATCGGCTCGCTCTTTCCTTTGAGTCGATTGAACAGATGCTTCGCCGTCATCTTGGAGACGAGCTTGAACGTCTCCATCACGCCTTCACCCTTGAGTGCGGACGCTTCGGCGTGCGGAAAACCTTCCAGTCCGAGGAGCTGCTCGAGCTCGTCGACGGGAGGGACGCCGGGGATGTCGCGCTTGTTGTACTGCACGACGATCGGCGTGTCGTCCACGTCGATCTGGTTCTCCTTCATGTTGTCGAGGAGATTCTTGAAGCTTTCCTTGGTCGAATCGACCATCGAACGCTGGGAGTCCGCGACGAAGACGATGGCGTCGGCGCCTCTCAGCACCAGCTTTCGTGTCTCGTTGTAGAAGACCTGGCCGGGAACGGTGTAGAGCTGGATCTTGAGGTTGAAGTTGCCGACTTTGCCGATGTCGACCGGCAGAAGGTCGAAGAACAGCGTTCGATCCGTCTTGGTGGCCAGCGACAGCATCTTCCCCTTCGATTTGGGGTCGAGCTTGTCGAAGATGACCATGAGATTCGTCGTCTTCCCGCACAGCCCGGGACCGTAGTAGACGATCTTGGCGGTCATCTCGCGCGTGGCGTGATTGAAAAGGACCATGACTCCCTCAGTCGACCGAGTTCAGGAACGAGAGTATCGCATAGAATCCGGCGATGGAGGACGACCCGGTCGCGGTCCCCATCGAGGACACGTTCGACCTCCATCCCTTTCGCCCCGCTGAAGTTCGCGACGCGGCGCTCGAGTACCTG
>DASVHS010000058.1:0-2299 GCA_036382495.1 Thermoanaerobaculia bacterium
CCGGTGAACATGTCCTGTGTTGTTGAGCGCCGACGGCGACGACCACGGCACATCTGAATTTTCCCTGTCATAATCAGGGTTACTTCCTCTGCATGTGCGGCGTGTTCGGCATCCTCAACCATCGCGACGCGGCCAACCTCGTCTATCTGGGGCTGTATGCGCTGCAGCATCGCGGACAGGAGAGCGCCGGGCTCGCTTCGGTGTCGAACGACTCGACGTCCTCCGAGGGCAACATCGGCGAAGCGTGCGGCTCGACCGGTGCGGGCGAACAGATCATCGCCCCCGGCACCCCCCAGATCCACGTCGAGAAGGAAATGGGTCACGTCGCCGACATCTTCACGCACGAGCGATTGTCGCGACTGCCGGGAGATGCGGCGATCGGGCATGTGCGTTACTCGACCACGGGCGGATCGATGCTGTGCAACGCGCAGCCGATCGTCGCCTCGACGAACAAAGGTCCGATCGCGCTCGCGCACAACGGCAACCTCGTGAACGGAGCCGACCTGCGCAAGCAGCTCGAGAACGAAGGCGCGATCTTCAACTCGATGTCCGACACCGAAGTGATCGTGCACCTCATCGCGCGATCGAAGGCGCCGGACCTTGAGCGGGCACTCGTCGATGCGCTGTCGCAATGTCGCGGCGCATATTCGATTGTTTTGCTCGCGCCCGGACGTCTGTTCGCCGCGCGTGATTCCTACGGCTTCCGTCCCCTCCTCCTCGGGCGCATCGATGATTCGATCGCGGTGTCGTCGGAGAGTTGCGCGTTCGATCTCATCGGCGCGGAGACGATCCGCGAGATTCGCGCGGGGGAGATCGTGGCGATCGAACCAGGCAGCCGAGTGCGCGTCGTCCATCAGTTTCCGTCGCAGCGCGAGGCCCGCTGCATCTTCGAGCACGTCTACTTCGCGCGGCCCGACTCGATCATCTTCGGCAACAACGTCGCCGAGATGCGCAAACGCTTCGGCGCGCAACTCGCGCGAGAACATCCGATCGACGCCGACATCGTCATCCCCGTTCCCGACTCCGGCGTGTTTGCGGCGCTCGGCTACGCGCATGAGTCGGGCATCCCGTTCGAATTCGGTCTCGTTCGCAACCACTATGTCGGCCGCACGTTCATCGAGCCGAAGCAGTCGATCCGTCACTTCGGCGTCAAGGTGAAACTGAATCCGGTGCGCAGCATCGTGAACGGCAAACGCGTCGTGCTGATCGACGACTCGATCGTGCGCGGCACGACGTCGAAGAAGATCGTGAAGATGCTGAAGCAGTTCGGCGCGAAGGAAGTGCACATGCGCGTCTCCTCGCCACCGACGACGGGACCGTGCTACTACGGCATCGATACGCCGCAGCGCCGCGAGCTCATCGCCAGCGCGAGCTCGACCGAAGAGATCCGGGTGTTCATCGAGGCGGATACGCTCGGGTATTTATCGGAAGCAGGCATGCTGGAAGCGGCGCGCAACGGCGACGATCCGGCGCGGCTTTACTGCACCGCGTGTTTCAGCGGACGCTATCCGGTCGCGAACGATCCCGACGCCTGCGAGCCCGCCGACGTGATCTCGCGCGCGACGACATCGGCGTAGGCGACGAGGCCGTGATCGCCGCCGGCGATCTCGATGAACTTCGATCCGGCGATGAGCTTCCCCGACTTCGTCCACGATTCCCAGACGCCGCGCACCCAGTCGAACGGCACGCTCTCGTCCTTTCGTCCCACGATCACGGTGACTCTCGACGACGGCGCTTCGGCTTCCGGACGGACGGCCGCCATCTTTTCGAAGAACGCGCGATGAATTTGCGCGTTGCCTTTTCGCACGTGGTTGAACACTTCGATCGGATCGCCGGGCGGAAGTCTTGACCCCCAACGCTCGCCGACACCTACCGCCGGCGCGATCAGCACGAGCGGCGCGACGACGCCTCGCCGAACCAGCTCGAGCGCGACCATCGCGCCGAGGGAGCTGCCGACGATGACGTGCGGCGCGGAGCGGTGTGCTTCGTCGAGCGCGAGTTTCACCATCGCCTCGAAATCCAGTCGCTCGAACGAGGGTACGTTCATGTCCGGCGAGTTCAGCGTGACGCCCGAGCCGAGAAGATCGCGCAGCGCGAGAAGCTTCTGACTGTTCGGCGAGGAAGCGAAGCCGTGGAAGTAGAGGACATTCACGAGGGCAGGATTCGTGTTGCAATAGCGGTCATGAAGTGGATTGTCGCAGTTCTCGTTCTTCTTCGGGCACGACGGCCGTTGCACCGACTGCGACGGAAACCGTCGCACCAGCGCAGCCGGTCAATGTGTCGACGGCGCCCGGCGAAC
>DASVHS010000059.1:0-4057 GCA_036382495.1 Thermoanaerobaculia bacterium
TTCCACGCTCTCCTCCCGCGAACGTAAGCGCATCGTCGACAATCTCATCGACGAAACGAACGGCGCCGCGTTGTACGACTCGCTCGCCGCGGCGGAGAAGGACTCGCGGCTGGCCGAGGTGTACCGGCGGCTGGCGAATGTGGAGCGCAAGCATGCCGAGCGATGGCGGCAGAAGCTCGAAGCGGCCGGCGAGAAAATCCCGTCGCTGAATGTTTCGTGGCGCACGAAAACGCTCGGCCTGATCGCGCGGCGGTTCGGCGTCGGGGTCGTGCTCCCGTCGGTGCAGTCGCTCGAACAGGCCGACAGCTCGAAGTACGCGAAACAGGCCGACGCCAAAGACTTTCACGGCGATGAGAAATCACATGCGCGCGTGATCAGCATGATGACGTCGATGCGCGGTGGGTTCGCCGGCAGCGAAGTGGCGAAGCTCGAAGGTCGTCACCGCACTGCCGGCGGCAACGCCCTCCGCGCCGCTGTCCTCGGCGCCAACGACGGACTCGTCTCGAATCTCAGTCTGGTCATGGGCGTCGCCGGCGCAGCGATGGCGGAGAAGACGATCCTGTTCACCGGTCTGGCCGGACTGCTCGCCGGCGCAGGATCGATGGCGCTCGGCGAATGGCTGTCCGTGCAGAGCTCGCGCGAGTTGTACACGCGTCAGATCGAGATGGAGCAGGAAGAGCTCGAGACGATGCCGCAGGAAGAAGAGGAAGAGCTCGCGCTGATCTACCAGTCGCGCGGACTCGACGAAGACGTGGCCAGAAAATTCGCAGCGGGTGTGATGAGCAACAAGGAGACCGCGCTCGATGCGATGACCCGCGAAGAATTGGGAATCGATCCTTCGACGCTCGGCGGCTCGGCGTGGCAGGCCGCGATCACTTCGTTTGTTCTGTTCGCATTCGGAGCGATCGTTCCCGTCAGTCCCTTTTTCTTCGCCGGCGGGCAGATGGCAGTCATGCTGAGCGTCGTCTTCAGCACGATCGCATTGGTCGTACTCGGCGCCGCCATCACGCTGTTCACCGGCCGGAGCGTTCTGTTTTCAGCGACGCGCCAGGTCGTGTTCGGTCTGGGCGCGGCGGGTCTCGTCTACGCGGTCGGCCGGCTGATCGGAGTTTCCATCACTGGGTGATTTGTGGTCGCGGTCACTCTGTTATTTATGGTGATCGGTTACTCTTCTCGTCGTGAGAATCGTCCGGATTCTGGTTGTGTTCGTGATCGCGCTCTCTGCCTATGCGCAGGATCCGCAGACGTTTGCGACGAATCTGCGCATCGGTGAGTCGATCAACGGATTTCCGAACTGGTCCGAGCGCGTGATCCTCGAATGGATGAACCGCGCGCGCGTCGACCCGCAGCTCGAGATGCGCGCGTGCGGAGCGGCCTGCGCTGAGGCCGCGTGCTACAGACCGATCGCGCCGCTTGTTTGGGACGAAAACCTGAATCATTCCGCACGATTTCATTCGGATGAAATGACGAAGCAGCACTACTTCGCGCACGATTCGAAATGCTCAATCGTGTCGAACATCAACTCGCTGTACCCGGTCGCATGCGATGGATCCGCGTCCTGCGCGTGCGGAACCGGAGATCCGACGGTGTGGACCGAGCGCATCGGACTGTTCGGCAGCGGCGGCACCGGCGAGATCATCGCAAGCGTCGGCGAGCCGAACACGTCGTTCTATCTCTGGTTGTACGAACAGGCGTCGCCGCAGACGTGCGGGTTCAACGGCGCGAACGGACACCGCTGGCTGATCCTCAGCTCGATCGGATTGGTGGGAGTGGGCGCGACCACGCAGGCCGTCGGCGACTTCGGTGGCGGCGCAACGCCGTACAAGATCCCGTCGGCCGCGCATTATCCGAAGCAAGCGGCGACCGTTGCGCTGTGGGCGAACTGGTACGACACCAACGCGCCGAAATCGGCGAACGCGGTCGTCGACGGCAGCTGCACGTCGATGACACTGCAGCGCGGAACGCAACAGAACGGCGCGTTCTCGGTGAATGCGGCGAACGTTGGCGCAGGCTGTCATCGCTACTACTTTTCGTTCATCGACTCGACCGGCGCAGAGATCACATATCCGTCGACGGGCTCCCTCGGAATCGGCGACAACACGTGCGATGACTGGAACGCGTCGAGGATGACGGCAAAGTGCGCAAGCGGTTTACCTGCGACACCGCCGCCGAGTCCGACACCGGCAAAGCGCCGCGCAGTTAAGCGGCACTGAGGGGGCTGCGGTTCTGTGTGGCCGCGGGCTTCAGCCCGCGAACCGGCGCACTGAAGTGCGCCTCCACACTAGAGTTATAGTGACCTCCACAGTCCAAGGAGGTTCCCCAATGAAACGTTCCGGGTTGATCCTCGTTGTTTGTCTATTCACCATTCCCCTTTTCGCGCAGACCAGCGGCGGAATCGTCGGCAAAGTCACGGACGCCACGGGCGCCGCGCTTCCCGGCGTCACTGTCGAAGCAAAAAGCCCGTCGCTTCAGGGCACCCGTGCCACGGTCAGTGAAAGCGACGGCGCATATCGTTTCGCGCTTCTGCCGCCCGGCCAGTACGCGGTCCGGTTCGACCTGAGCGGTTTCGCCCCGCTCGTCCACAACGTCGTCGTCTCGCTCGGCAAGGATTCGACACTCGACGCCGCGATGCGTCTTGCCTCGCTCAGTGCGGAAGTGACGGTGAGCGCCGAGGCGCCTGTGCTCGACACGACGTCGACGACGCTGGGGACGAATCTGTCGACTCGAGCGATCGAGACGCTGCCGACGGGACGCAACTACGCGTCGATCGTGCAGGTCGCGCCGGGTGTCCAATCCGACGCCAATCCGTCGAATGGAAGTCAGTCCACGATCAGCGTGTACGGCTCATCGGGCGCCGAGAACGCGTTCTACATCGACGGCGTGAACACGACGAACATGGAGTACGGATTCCAGGGCAAGGAACTGAACTTCGAATTCATCAGCGAAGTGGATGTGAAGACCGGCGGCTACGAGGCGGAGTTCGGACGCTCGACCGGCGGCATCATCAACGTGATCACGAAGTCGGGCGGCAATCAGTTCAGCGGCGATCTCTTCGGATATCACGACAGCAACTCGCTGCAGTCGAATGCGAAGCCGGTCGTCTCCACCGGCGGCACACAGACCGGATTCGCGCGCAAGGACTACGGCGCGGATGTCGGCGGCTTCATCGTGCGTGACCGGCTGTGGTTCTTTGCCGCGTACGACGGTGTGCGCAACTCGGTCGACAACAGTCTCCCGGCCGGTCCCGACGCCGGCCAGATCGTTTCCTCCGACAGCCGGCGCAACCTCGGAAGCGCGAAACTCACATACAACCTCGGATCGAGCCACTCGCTCGTGGCGACGTTTCTGCAGGACCCGCGCGTCGACACCGGTGCGATCAACGACTCGAACCACTCGCTCAACGGCGAGCCGGCCACATACCTCGGACGTCAGGATTTCGGCGGACGCGATTACGCGCTGCGCTACGACGGTTCGTTCTTCTCGAAATTGATCGCGTCGCTGCAGGTCGCGCGCCATCGCGAGGCGAACTCGGTCGGTCCGTCGACGAGTGCCGGCAATGCGGTCGAGTTCCTCGATGCGTCGAACAATTTCTTCCAGACTGGCGGCTTCGGCCAAATTCAGGACAAGACGTTCGATCGCAAGCACTACTCGACGGCGCTCTCCAGCATCCTGGCCGGGCACGAGATCAAGGGCGGACTCGAATACGAGCAGGCCAGCGCGCAGGTCACGAAGGTGATGTCCGGCGGCCAGCAGGTCAGCGTGTTTGCAAATCCCGTGAATCCCGCAAGGCCGATTTACTCGCACTTCTATTGGACGACGCCCGACGCGACGGTTGCCAACGCTCCGATCTCGCAACTTTCGGCGTCGCCGGAACACAAAGTCACGACCGCGTATCTGCAGGATCGCTGGAGCGTGAACAACAACCTCGTCATCAGCTACGGCCTGCGATGGGACCGCCAGCAGATCATCGACGCATCGGGCATCACGCAGATCGACATGAAGAAAGACGTCGCGCCGCGTCTCGGCGTGATCTGGGATCCGACCGGCGCGCACAAGA
>DASVHS010000060.1:0-3030 GCA_036382495.1 Thermoanaerobaculia bacterium
CGTCGATCGACGCAGCGTGAAGGCGTGCCGCGATCGCGAGCAGAAGCAACGCGCGCTTCACGCGAAGCTCCAATCGGCGAAAGACGGCCCCTTCTCGAGGTTGTACGCGGTCGCGGACATGAGCTGTTCGTCGCCTGATGCAAACGCGCGCAGATGCTGACCGTAATCGCGGGCGAGCTGATAAATCGGCGGGTTGATTCGACGCGCTGGGACCGGCGGCGCTTCGGCGATAGGCAGCGCCGCCAGGTATTCGCTGACGCGGTCGAACACGTTTGTGTCCTTTGCGGCATCGTAGAGAAAAACGGGTTGCACGCTCTCGAGTGAGCCTTTTTCGGCAAGAGCGGTGTCGACGAGATGCTTGCGCAATGTAGGACAGGCACTCTTGCCTGTCCGGACAGGCAGGAGTGCCTGTCCTACATTGGCATTCGCGGTCATTTCCCACACTGCGATTCTGAGCGCGGCGTAGCGGCCTTTTTCGCCGAGGATTTTCGACAACTTCGTCGCGGCGGCGGTGACGATGACCTTCATGCCGTCGTCGTCGAAATTGTCGGCCGCGACGGTGAACAAATCGGGCTCAGGGTCGTCGTCGAGACGGGCGGCGAGCCAGCGTTCGGCAGCGAGTCGATCGCGTGCCGCAACTGCGTCGCGCAACGCTTCGACGTCGCGCCGCTCCCCGGCGTCGAAAGGCGGAGGATCGAGGATCGGCGGCTCGCTCCAGGGCTGGCGGCTCGCCGCGGCGTATCGCGCGCACTCGATCAGCAGATCGTCCCAGCGTTCGCCGTACGAATCGCGCGCCTCGTAAGCGGCAAGCGCCGCGATCACGGCGTGTTTCGCATGCAGAGAGGGCGCGTAGGCGAGGATGGCGAAACGCACGACCGCGAGAAACAGATCATCAGAAGAGTGGGAGGCGCGGAACTGGCGAGCCGCTGCCGGGATCGCGTCGAGATCGCGCTCGATCAGATGTTCGTAGAAGCCGGAGATGTCGCTCGTTCCTACTTCTGCTTTCTGACTGCGGCCTTCGGTTTGGTGACGGTCTTTCTCGTTGGGGCGACTGCGGTCCCGGTCTTCGCCGTCGTTTTGTCGGCCGCCGTTCCCCCCTCGGCTACGGACCGGCTGTCTTCGATGTCGATGGTCTGCGTCAGAGCATCATCGCTGTTCGCTGCCGGCGGCGGCGCCACGGATGGCTTCGGCAGCTTGATCGTGCCGGTCGACGACGTCGACTGCGCGTCGGTGCTACGGGACTTACAGCTCCCCGTCAGCATCGTAGCGACACACAGCATTACAAGAAAGGTCAGTCTCACAGGAACCTCAACCGTAACCGTCCAATGCAAGTTTCCTGACAGGGCGTTCCGCTAGAATGCCTCGCGGCATGCAGGAACGGAAGCGGATCGGCGTATTCGGGTGGGGTGTGGTGGCTCCCAGGTCACCGAACGTCGATCAATTCGAGCGCAATCTCGAGTCTGCCGACACCTGGCTCACTCCGTTTCGCGGCTACGGCCCCTCGAACTTTCTGGTCGGATATCCGGAATTTGACTTCGCCACGTACCGGCCGTGGTTCGATCAGCGTTTTCCTCCGGCAAAATTCGGACAGCTCAAAGACAAGATGGGACCGATGGTGCAGTACGCCATCGGTGCGTTCATCCAGTCCCTTTCGCAAAATCCAGGCATCGAGTCGTATCTGCAATCGCTCGGCACGAAGTGTCACGTGTACGTTGGGACCGGACTCGGCGAAGTGACCATTGCATACGAGGAAGCGCGCCACCTCGACAGCGCGATGAATCGCTGGAACGAGTTCTGGGCGTCGCCGCAACGATGCTCGGCGCTGCGCGCGCACAAAGAAGGACGGCCCGACCCCAACGCGCCGCCCGACCCGTCGACGCTCGAAGTCGGCTCCGAGGCGTGGATCGAAGCGAAGCACGAGTGGGAGCGGTTCTGGGCGGAGCGCAGCAATTCGCTGACTGAATATCTCGCGGAAGCACGTGCGATTCACGGCGAGCCTGTCCCGCCGTCCTCCGGCTCGTCAAAACTGAGCTCGATCCGGCAGAAGTTGAACGGGATCCGGAACCTGAACCGTAAATGGGGCTGCCCCGACGAACCGTGGGCGGCAGTCTCGCCGAACCTGCTGTGGAACATCTCGAACATCCCGGCCGCGCAGATCTCGATGCTCGGCAAGATCAACGGTCCGGCATTCGCGCCTGTCGCTGCATGCGCGTCATTCGGTGTCGCCGCGAAGATGGCCGCGGACGTCATCAACCTCGGCGAAGCGACCGCGGTCGTCATCGGGATGACCGATCCACCGCCGCACGGCATGACGATCTCCGCGTTCTACAACGCGAACGTCCTCTCGGCCGATGCCGATGTGTCGCGACCGCTGACCGGACTCAAAGGGACGCACGTCGCGGGCGGCGCGTGCGTCTGGATCGTGGCGGATGCAGAAGCGATGATGCGTCAGGGTTTCCGTCCCGTCGGACTGGAGATCGTCGGCATCGGCACATCGTCCGACGCCCACCACATCATCACGCCGTCGAAAGGTGGCCCGCAGCTCGCCATCGCCGCGGCGCTCGACGAGGTCCAAGCCGCGGACGTGACCACGTGGGACATGCACGCGACCGCGACGCCCGGCGACGCAACAGAGATCGAACATTCGCTGGAAATGCTCCATCCCGACGTGATTTTCACCGCGCGGAAAGGAACATTTGGGCACGGCATGTCGGTTGGAGGCGCGTGGGAATTGACCGCCCAGCACCTCGGTCTGGCCAAAGGTAAGCTTTTCCCGATGGCTCTCACCGAAGGAGAGCTGCACGCTGACGTCAAAATTCACTCGGCCAAATTCGTGAAGGCGGACGGCCAGGAGATTCCGCGCGGCTACAGCGGCAAACTCTCGATGGGCATCGGTGGGATCAATTCCTGCGTAATCAGCCGCCCGTGGGACCCGGAGTACATCGAGCGTCACCTGGCCGAACACGCCATGCGATAGCTGGAAGACAGGCGATCTCGCCGATCCGGACAGGCAGGATTGCCTGTCCTCCA
>DASVHS010000061.1:0-3037 GCA_036382495.1 Thermoanaerobaculia bacterium
CGAGGAGATCGCATCGGAGGTCTACGGACGGCCGATGAAAGTCGAGATCGAGACGGCCGAGGAGAAGGGCGGCGCGCGCAAGACGACCGAGAAGGCGGAGCCGCTCGACGACGACCCCGTCCTCAAATCGTTCCAAAAACACCTCGGCGGTGAAGTGGTGAGAGGAAAACGATGAACATCAAAGCACTGATGAAGCAAGCGCAGCAGATGCAGGACCAGATGCAGCAGCGCATGGCGTCGATCAAGGTCGAAGGCACCGCCGGCGGCGGCATGGTCAAGGCCGAGATGTCGGGGAACAAAGAGCTGCTCGCGATCACGATCGAAAAAGACGCCGTCGACCCGAACGACGTCGAGATGCTGCAGGACCTCGTCCGCGCCGCGGTCAACGAGGCGGCGCGTAAGGTCGACGAAGAGATGCAGAGCCAGCTCGGCGGGATGATGCCTCCCGGAATGAAGATGCCGTTTTAACCGGTTGTCGATTCACAGCGGTTGGTTTAGAGTGCCGCACCTGTCATGACCCTTAGTCGCGCCCATCGGCAGCACCATCACAGCCGGCATCATCATCCGGCCTAGAGGGGTGCCGTCCGCGTGCGCCCCGCCGTAGAAGGGGCGCGACTCGATCCTCAAGCTTCATCAATCGTTCTCGACCTCTTCTTCATCGCGGGAAGAGGTTTTTTGTTTCTGGAGAACGGAGAGATCGATGAGCAACGTAGTTTCAGCGCCAACTTATCCGGTGGGAGTGCGCGCTCTTCTGCCCGAGGAGGCGCGGCGCCGGCGAACGATCGAGAGCGCGATCGTGACGTCACTGGAAGCGCGGCGTTTCGAAGAGATCGTCCTGCCGATCATCGATTTCGTCGATGCCTACGACGATACGTTCGACAAGCAGGCGCAGCGACGAAGCTATCGGTTCGTCGATCGCGAGGGCGAGCTCGTCGCGGTCCGCTCCGACTTCACGCCGATGGTGGCGCGAGCTCTCGCACCGTCGCTCGTCCGCGCGCAACTTCCATTGAGAGTCTTCTATCGCGGCGACGTCATCCGCTGCGAAGCCAGCCGCCTCGGCGCCACACGCGAGTTCTTCCAGATCGGCGCGGAACTGATCGGCGATCCGTCCCCCGGCGCCGACTTCGCGATGATCGAGCTCGCCACCGCCATCGTCTCGAGTCTCGGCATTCGCCCGACGGTCGTGGTGACGGACAGTTTGCTCGCCACGAGACTCATCGAGGGCAGCACGAATTCGCCGGAGGAGCAGCGCACCATCCGCTCCGCTCTCGCGAACAAACGCAGCAGCGAGCTCGATTCGGTCCGCGGCATCGAAGGCGAGCGCCTCGCTCTGCTTCGCCGCGTCGTGACCGGACGCGCCACCCTCGACGATTTTCTCGCTCTTCCCGAAACCGCGGATGCAGCCACGAATCTCGCTGCGCTGCAAAGTCATGGCTCCGCTGACGCGACGATCGTTCTGGCGATCGACGATGTCGACGAAGAGCCGGGCTACTACACCGGCGTGCGCTTTCGAATCTTCGAGCCGAAATCGCGACTGAGGCTCGCACAAGGCGGCCGCTACGACCGGCTCTATTCGCGTTTCGGCGCGGACGTGAGCGCCGTCGGATTCACGCTGACGGTCGACTACCTCGACGCGGAGGGGCGATGACGCCGTTGCGCTTCGCAGTCGCCAAGGGCCGCCTGCTCAAACCCTCGCTCGATCTTCTGGCTCGCGCGGGATTCGACGTCCCATCGCCGGACGAAATCGACTCGCGTCACCTCGTCTTCCGTCGTGGATCCGTCGAGTGGATCCTCGTCAAGGACGGCGACGTGCCGGTCTACATCGACCACGGCGCGGCCGCCGCGGGAATCGCCGGACTCGATCAGATCCTGGAGCACGATTGCCGCGCGTATCAGCCGGTCTCGCTTCCATTCGGACGCTGCCGGATGATGGTGATTGGCGCGCCGGGCGCGGGACCGATCGACACGGCGACGAAAGTCGCGACGAAGTACCCGCTGATCGCGCGTCGCTTCCTGGATGGCCGAGGGTTGCGGGCGGAGATTGTGCCGCTGAGCGGCTCGGTGGAGCTCGCCGCGGTCCTCCATCTCACGTCGCACGTGATCGACCTGGTCGAAACCGGGGAGACCGTGCGCGTGCATCACCTCGAGCTGCAGGACGTGATCGCCGAGATTTCTGCGCGTCTGCTCGTCGGACGCGATGTCTACCAGACCGACGGCGATCGCGTTCGCGATCTCATCAGCCGCATCGAAGCTTCCTCAGGAATGGAGCTGGCTCCGTCATGAAAATCGTTCAATCAGGAACTCGGACGGCCGACAACGCGCTTGCGCGAATCGAACGGAACCGTGATCGGGCCTCGCGCGCTGCGGAAGTGAGCGCGCGACGGATCATCGAGCAAATTCGAAGGAAAGGTGACGAAGCGGCAGCCGCGGCGGTCGAGAAATTCGACGGCGTGACGATTCCAGCTGCCGAAATGGTCATCGCGCCGAAGCAGAGTTCGATCGACGCCGCGCTCGACGCGGCCATCGACCTCGCGATCGAGCGCATCGAGCGGTTCCATCGTCCGCAACTTCCAACCGGCCATCGTTTTTCGTCCGACGGGACAGAACTGATTCACCGCATCCGTCCGTTGCGGCGAGTGGGCATTTACGTGCCCGGCGGAAGCGCGGTTTATTTGTCGACGCTCATCATGTGCGCGGTGCCGGCTCGGATCGCCGGCGTCGCTGAGCTCGTCGTGGCAACGACTCCTTCCGCTGCAGCGCAGCCGGCGTTTCTCGAATGCTGCCGACGGTTGGGGATCAGTCAAATCTATCGCGCCGGTGGTGCGGCGGGCATCGCGGCGATGGCATTCGGTACGGCTACGCTGCAGCGCGTCGACAAGATTGTCGGTCCCGGCAACGCGTACGTGACCGCCGCGAAGAAGCTGCTCGTCGGCCGCGTGGGTATCGACATGCTCGCCGGTCCGACAGAGCTGGTTCTTATCGCGGATGATGCCGCAGACGCGAAACTCGCCGCTGCCGATCTCCTGGCGCAGGCGGA
>DASVHS010000062.1:0-9782 GCA_036382495.1 Thermoanaerobaculia bacterium
GATGATGCTCGTCATCCGCGTCAGGAAACTGGATTTCCGTCCGAGATGGCTGAGCAAAATCGCAAACGCGGTGACCGTCGGGACGATTCATCCGGAGGATAAGCACCCGATCTCGAAAATCCTGTTCAAGCTGTACACGCGGCCGGCGAAGCTGGTCCTCCGGCATCCGCGAACCGTCATCGGGATCGCAATGCTGATCGTGGTCTTTACGATCCCGGTCTATCTGAAGCTCGGCCACGAGTTCATGCCGCCGCTCAACGAAGGTTCGCTTCTCTACATGCCCACCACGCTTCCGGGCATTTCGGTCGCGCAAGCCGAGGGACTGCTCCAGAGGCAGGATCAGCTTCTGAAGCAGTTTCCGGAAGTCGAGCGCGTCTTCGGCAAGGCCGGCCGCGCGGAGACGTCCACGGATCCGGCACCGTTCTCCATGATGGAGACCATCGTCGTCCTCAAGCCGCCGGCACAGTGGCGAGGAAAGGCGCGGTGGTATTCGAACTGGCCCGGCTTCATCAAGCCGGTGTTCCGCCCGTTCTGGCCGGACACGATTTCCTGGGAAGAGCTCGTGAATGAGATGAACGCGAAGCTCACGCTGCCGGGCCAGACGAACGCATGGTCGATGCCGATCAAGAACCGCATCGACATGCTCACCACCGGCATTCGCACCCCGGTGGGTGTGAAGATCTTCGGCTCGGACCTCGCCGAGATCGAGAGGATCGGTCAACACCTCGAGGGGATTCTGCAGAAGGTCCCCGGAACCCGTAGCGTCTTTGGCGAGCGCGTCGCCGGAGGCTACTTCGTGGACTTCGACCTGAACCGTGAGCAGATCGCGCGCTACGGTCTGACGATTGGCGAAGTGCAGGAAGTGATCATGACGGCGATCGGCGGCGACAACGTATCGACGACGGTCGAAGGACGGGAGCGCTACCCGATCAACATCCGCTACCCGCGCGAGATGCGCGACGACGTCGACAAGCTCTCCCGCACGCTGGTGCCGACGATGGGCGGCGCCCAGGTTCCGCTCGGTCAGCTCGCCACGATCAAGCTCGCGGAAGGTCCGTCGATGATCCGGGACGAGAACGGACATCTAACGGGCTATGTCTACGTGGACATCGATTCCGAGAAGCGCGACATCGGCGGTTATGTCGAGGAGGCCAAGAAGGCGGTCGCATCGCAGCTTCAGCTCAAGCCCGGGTATCTACTGGCATGGAGCGGCCAATACGAATCGATGGCGCGAGTGAAAGAGAAGATGAAGGTCGGCATCCCGCTGACGCTCTTCGTCGTATTCATGCTCATCTACATGAACACGAAGTCGTTCCCGAAGACCGCCATCGTCCTGCTGGCCGTGCCTTTCTCAGCCGTCGGCGCGATCTGGCTGCTTTACATCCTCGGCTACAACATGTCGATCGCTGTCTGGGTCGGGCTGATCGCACTCCTTGGCCTCGATGCCGAAACGGGAATCTTCATGCTGCTGTATCTCGACCTCGCGCACGACGAGCGCGTGGCGGCCGGAACGCTAAAGACACATGACGATCTGAACGAAGCAATTCTTCACGGGGCGGTGCAGCGCGTCCGGCCGAAGGTGATGACCGTGGCATGCGCGTTCTTCGGTCTCGTACCGATCATGTGGTCGATCGGGGCGGGCGCAGACGTCATGAAGCGGATCGCCGCGCCCATGATCGGCGGCCTCTTTACATCGTTCCTGATGGAGTTGCTCGTCTATCCGGCGATCTATCTTCTCTGGCGTGAGCGGAGTCTGCCGCGTTCTTCTGTGTGGGTGCCGGCTTCAGCCGGCACACCGCGGGCTGAAGCCCGCGGCCACACAGCGGCGATCGTTACGGGCGTGGTCGTTGCGATCGGTGTCGGGCTCGTATTGTTTTTCCCGCGGAGCGATTCGAAGCCGCTGTTCCCTCGGTACGAGTCGGTGCGTCAATCACTGCTGACCCAGTCGCTCGACGGAGTGAAATCGAAAGCCGCGGAACTGGCGAACGACGCACGCGCGTCGAAGCAGCCCGAGATCGCGGCCAGGGCCGGCGAGGTTGCCATGAGCAACGACATCGAGAGCGCACGTCACGCGTTCGGCGCGCTGTCGCAGGCCATGATCGCGTATCGCGGCACTGGCCGCGAAGATCCCAAACCGCAAGTCATCTACTGCTCGATGGCGAGGCTCTCGTGGCTTCAACCGAAGGGTGCGATCAGCAACCCGTACTACGCCGATCCCGCGATGCGCGGCTGCGGCGAAGTGAAATCGAATTGAAAGAGAAGAGTGAAGGAGGCGTTCAATGCAAGGAATGATGGGCGGCACGATGGGATGGACGTGGGTCTGGGCGGTCGTCGGGACTCTCCTGGTCGTCCTGCTGGTCGTCACGATACTGAAGGTGCTCAAGAAGTGAGATGGTGACGCGTCGATGAATGACGAGCGCGTTCCTCCGTCTCACGAGCATCAGAGCACGACGGGCATCACGACCCGCACGCCGATCGTGACGCGGAACCGGGACACGACAAGCACACCGGTCACTCGGTCGGAATGTTTTGACGGAAGCGTGGACTCGAAGAGGCGTGCAACCGAATGATCGCGTCGATCTTCGTCGGTGACATCGCCGATGCCGAGGCCGATGCGCTGTGCACGTCCACGAATCCGCGGCTGTCTTTGATGATGGGCACCGGCGCTTCGGTGCGAGGTCGCGGCGGGCCTGTCATCTCCCGTGCGTGTGAAGCGATCATCGCGGCCGAAGGACAGCTTGCGGCCGGTTCGGCGTACGCGACGACGGCGGGGAGCCTGCCGCACAAGATCGTCATCCACTGCGTCGCCAGCGACGTTGCGCATCGCTCGTCAACCGACATCGTCAGGCTCTGCGTCCGCAACGCGGTGCGTATCGCGAGGGATGCAGGCTGCGCGAGTCTGGCGCTGCCGATTCTCGGCACCGGGCACGCGCATCTCCGATTTGATGACGCGGTGCAGGCGATCGCGGAGGAGCTCCGCGGCGCGCCACTCGAACGCGTCGTGCTGGTCGTTAACGATCCCGATCGCGCCGGCGGAGTGCGGGCGATCGTGCGGCCGGTGCTCGGCGGGGATGTGCCGATCGTCAAGTCGGCGTCGGACGAGGAACGTGGGGGCCTCTGGGACTCGGAGTGGTGACGAACATCACCCCCGAGCGTGCTGCAACAACCACCTGAAGGTTCGGCCTCCTGTTACGTTCTTCCTCGAGGTTTTCGATGCGACCAACTGCCGAACCGTGGAAGATCAAGACGGTCGAACCGCTGTCGATGAAGACGCGGAGCGAACGCGAACGTGCCATCGTCGAGGCCGGCTACAACACGTTTCTCCTCAAGAGCGAGGACGTCTACATCGATCTGCTCACCGACAGCGGAACCAACGCCATGAGCGACCGGCAGTGGGCGGCCATGATGGCGGCAGACGAGGCGTACGCGGGTGCGCGATCGTTCTACAAGATGGAACGGGCCGTCCAGGAGATGTACGGCTTCAAGTACATGGTCCCCACTCATCAGGGGCGTGGCGCCGAACATCTGATCTCGCGAATCCTCATCCGGCCCGGTCACGTGATCCCCGGCAACATGTATTTCACGACCACGCGCGCCCATCAGGAACTGCAGGGCGGCCAGTTCGAGGACGTGATCATCGACGAGGCACACGACCCGACGTTCGAACATCCATTCAAAGGCAACGTCGATATCTACAAGCTCACTCGAGTGATCGAACGGGTGGGCGCGGCCAACATCCCTTACGTCAACGTCGCCTGCACGGTGAACCTCGCCGGCGGGCAACCGGTTTCGATGGCGAACATTCGTGCGGTGCGCGAAGTCTGCAACCTGTTCGAAATTCCGCTCTGGTGTGATGCCACGCGAGCGGTGGAGAACGCCTGGTTCATCAAGGAACGCGAGGCGGGCTTCGCCGACAAGCCGGTGCGCGCGATTCTCAAAGAGATGATGTCCCACTTCGACGGATGCACGATGTCGGCGAAGAAGGACTGCCTCGTCAACATCGGTGGATTCCTGGCCATGAACGATCCGGCGATCCTGCAGGCCGCTCGCGAACAGGTCGTGATCTTCGAAGGGATGCCGACCTACGGCGGCCTCGCCGGCCGCGACATGGAAGCGATCGCTCAGGGTATCTACGAAATGGTCGACGACGACTACATCGCCAACCGCATCGCTCAGGTCCGCTACCTCGGGCGCCAGCTCATCGATGCCGGCGTGCCGGTCGTGCTTCCCATCGGCGGACACGCGGTGTTCCTCGATGCACGTCGCTTCCTCCCGCATCTCGATCAGGAGCAGTTCCCGGCGCAATCGCTCGCGGCCGCTCTCTATATCGACAGCGGTGTCCGCTCGATGGAGCGCGGCATCGTCTCCGCCGGCCGTGATCCTGTCACGGGCGAGAATCGGCATGCGTCACTGGAGCTCGTGCGCCTCACGATTCCGCGCCGCGTTTACACGGACCGGCACATGGACGTCGTGGGGTGGTCGGTCAAGTCGCTGTTCGAGCGTCGCCACGAAATCTCCGGCCTGAAGATGGTGTACGAGCCTCCGGCGTTGCGCTTCTTCACCGCACGCTTCGCGCCGCTGCCCGTACGCGTCGAGAATCCGGTGCCGGTATGACGTTTCGCATCGTCGAGGCCGGGATTCTGGGCCCGGCCGTCAAGCAATTCGAAATTGTTGCGCCGCGGGTTGCTCGAAAACAGCGTCCCGGCCAGTTCGTCATCATCCGCGTTCACGAAACCGGCGAGCGGATTCCGCTGACGATCAAGGCATCGAACCCGATCCGCGGCACGATTACGCTCGTCGTTCAGGCGGTCGGAAAGACGACTTCGCTGCTCAACGATCTCGGTGCCGGCGACACCATCCTCGACGTCGTCGGCCCTCTCGGAAAACCGTCGGAGATCGAGATGTACGGACGGTGCGTCGTGATCGGTGGCGGCGTCGGAACGGCCATCGCCCTTCCGACCGCAAAAGCGCTGCACGATGCCGGCAACCACGTCACGGCGATCCTCGGCGCGCGGACGAAAGACCTTCTGATCCTCGAGCGCGAGGTTCGCGAGGCCAGCGACGAGCTTTTCGTGATGACTGACGACGGCAGCTACGGAGAAAAGGGACTCGTCACCGACAAGTTGCGAACGCTGATCGCCGAGAACGCCGTCGACTACGTGCTCGCGATCGGACCGATTCCGATGATGCGCGCCGTGGCCGAGACGACCCGAGCGGCAAAGATCAAGACGATGGTGAGCCTGAACTCGATCATGGTCGACGGCACCGGCATGTGCGGCGGCTGTCGCGTCATCATCGGCAACGAAAGCAAGTTCGCGTGCGTCGACGGCCCCGAGTTCGACGCCCACACCGTCGACTTCCAGGTCCTCATGCAGCGCAACGCGATGTATCGCGAGCAGGAGCAGCAGGCGCTGGCGAGCTATCGCGAAGCCACGAAGGCGTGTGCCAATGCCTAACACGATTCCCAACAAACAGCGGATGAAGATGCCGCGGCAGCCGATGCCGGAGCGTCCCGCCGTCGAGCGCAGTCACAACTTCGAGGAGGTCAACCTCGGATTCGATTTCGATCTCGCGACGAACGAAGCACTCCGCTGTCTTGCGTGTGCGAGACCGACATGCACGATAGGTTGTCCGGTCGCCGTGAAGGTCAAGGAGTTTGTTGCGCTCATCATCGAGCGCGACTATCTCGGCGCTGCAGCCAAGATCCGCGAGGATAACGTCCTGCCGGCGATCACCGGACGCGTCTGTCCGCAGGAAGATCAATGCGAAGGCGACTGTCTGATGACCAAACGCGTCGAGTCGCTGGCCATCGGCCATCTCGAACGCTTCGTCGCCGACTACGAACGGAAGACCGGCCAGGTCGGGATTCCGAAGAACGCTCCACCGACGGGCAAACGCGTCGCCATCGTCGGCAGCGGTCCGGCAGGTTTGAGCGCAGCGGGCGATCTCGTGCAGAAGGGTCACGAGGTCCGCGTGTTCGAGGCGTTGCACGAGCTGGGTGGGGTCCTCGTCTACGGGATTCCGGAGTTTCGACTGCCGAAGGACATCGTCCGCTCGGAAGTCGATGTGCTTCGGAAAATGGGAGTGCAGTTCGAGACGAACGTCGTCGTCGGCAAAACCGTCACCGTCGACGAGCTCCTTGGCGAAGAAGGCTATGACGCGATGTTCATCGCCACCGGCGCGGGCCTGCCGCAGTTTCTCGGCGTGCCGGGCGAACACCGAAACGGCGTCTACTCCGCGAACGAATTTCTCACCCGCGTGAATCTCATGCGCGCATACCGCTTTCCCGATTACGACCAGCCCTTGTACGACTGCAGGGGGAAAGACGTCGTCGTCGTGGGCGGAGGAAACACGGCAATGGACTCGGTGCGAACCGCGCTGCGACTCGGTGCGCGTCGCGCAACGCTCGTCTACCGGCGCAGCGAAGAAGAGATGCCGGCCCGCAAGGAAGAAGTGCACCACGCCAGGGATGAAGGCGTCGAATTCCAGATGCTCACGAATCCGGTCGAAATCACCGGAGACGCACGAGGGTGGGTGACGGGCGTCCGCTGCGTGCGGATGGAGCTCGGTGAGGCGGGCGAGGACGGGCGGCGCAGGCCGGTCGCGATTCCCGGATCGGAGTTCGTCATCGATGCGTCGCTCGTGATCATCGCGGTCGGGACTTCGGCGAACCCGCTCATTCAATCGACGACCCCCGATCTGAAAACGACCCGCAAGAACTACATCGAAGCCGATCCCGAGACGCTCCAGACATCGAAGAAAGGCGTCTTCGCCGGCGGTGACATCGTTACCGGCGGCGCGACCGTCATCCTGGCGATGGGCGCCGGGCGAAGAGCGGCTCGCGCGATCGACGCATACCTGACCGATCAAACGCGTGAAGGAGAACTCATGAGCAACGCCACACTGTTACTGAAGGGAAAGGAATACGAGCTCCCGGTCATCGAAGGGACGGAAGGGGAGACGGCGATCGACATCACGTCGTTGCGCGCGAAAACGGGCGCGATCACCTACGATCCCGGTTATGGGAACACCGGCTCCTGCTCGAGCGCGATCACGTTCATCGACGGCGAGAAGGGCATCCTCCGCTATCGCGGCTATGACATCGAAGATCTCGCCAGCAACGCCAGCTTCGTGCAGGTCTGCTATCTGCTCATCAACGGTCACCTGCCCACGACTCCCGAGCTTCTCGCCTTCGACGACAGGCTGACGCGGCACAGCCTCATCCACGAAGACATGAAGAAGTTCTTCGAAGGCTTCCCGCCGTCTGCGCATCCGATGGCCATTCTCTCGTCGATGATCGCGTCGCTCTCCGCTTACTACCCGAACAACGACGACGATCTGAACATCATCCGCCTCCTGTCGAAGGCGAAGACGATCGCCGCGTTCTCGTACAAGAAATCGATCGGCCAGCCGTTCATCTATCCGCGCAATGAACTGAGCTACACGCAGAACTTCATGCACATGATGTTCGCGGTGCCGGCGGAGGACTACATCGTGACGCCGGCGATCGATCGCGCGCTCAATCTGCTGCTCATCCTGCATGCCGACCACGAGCAGAACTGCAGCACGTCGACCGTGCGCATGGTGGCCAGCAGCGGTGCGAATCTGTTCGCGTCGATTTCCGCGGGCGTCTGTGCGCTGTGGGGACCGCTCCACGGCGGCGCGAACCAGCTGGTCATCGAGATGCTGCAGCAGATCCGCGAGTCGGGCGAGGGCGCGCAGAGATTCGTCGACCGCGCCAAGGACAAGAACTCCGGATTCAAGCTGATGGGATTCGGCCATCGCGTCTACAAGAACTTCGATCCCCGCGCAAAGATCCTGAAGAAGGCCGCCGACGATGTGCTTTCGTCTCTCGGCCTGCGCGACCCGCTGCTGACGACGGCGATGGAGCTCGAGCAGATCGCGCTCAACGACCCTTACTTCATCGAGCGCAAGCTGTACCCGAACGTCGACTTCTACAGCGGCATCATCTACCGCGCCATGGGCATCCCCACGAACATGTTCACGGTCATGTTCGCCCTCGGCCGTCTGCCGGGCTGGATCGCGCAGTGGAAGGAGCTGGTGGACGACGACAAGACGAGGATCAACCGTCCGCGACAGCTGTACGTCGGCAAGACGGTCCGGACGTTCGCGAAGGCCGAAGAGGCGATGGCCGTTACGGCGTAGAGCTGTGTCAGATCCGGGGTTCTGTGTGGGTGCCGGCTTCGGCCGGCACATCGCGGGCTGAAGCCCGCTTCCACACAGAATCGGTCTCTGCGCGATGCAGGCCGAGGTCGTTGAGATCCATGCGCGGCATGGCGACGCGCAGCGCGTTGAGCACGGCCAGCACGTCGATCACTTCCTGCGCGATCGCTCCAGGTACGGGCGCGAGCCAGCCGGCCGCCGCCGCCATCATGCCGATCGTGCTCAGCGCCATTCCGCCGACCGCGCTCTGCAGCGCGATCCGCCGCATCCGCCGTCCGATGTGAATCAACTCATCGACCTCGGCAAGCGACGGTTCGAGGACGACGGCGTCGGCCGCCTCGGCCGTGATGTCGCTGTTGTGGCCGAAGGCGACGCTCACCGTCGCCGCTTCCATCGCCGGCGCGTCGTTGATGCCGTCGCCGAGGAAGAGAGTGGGACCCTTCGCCGTCTCTTCGCGGACGATGGCGAGTTTTTCTTCCGGACTCGTCCCCGAGCGCACGTTCTCGATTCCGACGAGCTTCGCGAGGTGCTGCACTTCGGCATCGCGGTCGCCGGAGACAAGCATCACGCGTGTGACCTGATGACGCGGCCCGAGGTGATCGATGAATGAGCGGCTCTCCTCGCGCGGTACGTCCTGAAAGCGGAGCGTCGCCGCGTATTCGCCGTCGCGGAGAAGAACACACTCCATGCCGGCAGCGCCCGGCGGCAGTTGAGCCGCGATTCGCGACGACACGATTTTCTTGCGGCTGGTGATCTCGACGATCTCACCGCTGATCTTGCCTCGCAGACCCTGGCCCGGTCTCTCGCTGATCTCCGACGCTTCGTCGATGACGACGCCTTCTTTGCGTGTCACGTCGAGAATGCTCGTCGCAAGCGGATGCCGCGAGTATTGCTCGAGGCTCGATGCGAGACGCAACACGAGCTCGCGCGTCACGCCATGAGCGCAAATCACGTCGGTCAGCGCCGGCTTGCCGTACGTCAACGTTCCGGTCTTGTCGAAGATGATCGTGCGGCAACGGTCGATCCGCTCGAGCATCGCCGGATTCTTGATGATGATTCCGCGAGTTGCGGCGAGCGAGATCGCGCCGATGATCGCCACCGGAATCGCGAGCAGCAGCGGGCAGGGTGTGGCGATGACAATCACGGCGAGGAACCGCCGCGGTTCGCCCGCGATCGCCCATGCCGCGATCGCGATTCCGAGAGCGAACAACGTGTACCAACCGCCAAGACGGTCGGCCATCCGCCGGAAATGCGGCCGCTGCGCTTCGGCCTGTTCCATGACCTGCACGATCTTCGCGTAACGCGAGTCGACCGGCAGTTTCGTCACGAGAATCGTCAGCGCCTCCGGACCATTGATCGCTCCGGAAAGCACTTCGGAACCGGGAACTTTCGCGATCTGAAACGGCTCGCCGGTCAGATACGACTCATCCATCGCGCCATGACCCTCGGCCACGATTCCATCGGCCGCGCAGATCTCGTGCGGCAGAACGATGAGGCGATCGTTGATCTGAACGTCTTCCGTGCGGACGTCGGCGATTCCCGACTCCGTCATCCGGTGAGCGCTGCTCGGAAGCCGTTTCGCGAGTGCAGCGAGGACC
>DASVHS010000063.1:0-3446 GCA_036382495.1 Thermoanaerobaculia bacterium
TCGAGCAGCGCGACCGCGCTCGTGATGCGATCGTCCTGCGGGCGCTCGAACCATTCGAATGTCGACGGATCGCCGCCCCACGAGATGATGTCGAGCGCCGTCGAGGCCAGATCGACGCGGCGGATTTCGGGCTCGCGATGTGGGCGGAGAAGCGAGCGGCCGTCCCACAGTCGCGTCGCACGGCCGGGGCCGGTGCGTCCGGCGCGCCCGGCGCGCTGTTCCGCGGAATCGTTCGTGATCTGTTCGGTGACGAGATGGTCGACCGCGGTCTCCGGGTCGTAACGCAGGACTTTCTGCAGGCCGGAATCGATGACGTCGCTGACGCCGTCGACGGTGAGCGACGTCTCGGCGACATTGGTCGCGACGATGATTTTCTTTTCGGTCGACGGCGCGAGCGCGGCTTCCTGCGCGTCGACGTCGAGCGAGCCGTGCAGCGGCAGCACGCGCACGACGGTGTCGCGAAGCTCGCCGATCGCGTTCTCGATCTCCCGCGCTCCCGGCAGAAAACAGAGGATGTGGCCGCGCGCAGTCGGAAGCGCATCGCGGACGGCGCGCGACATCGAAATGCCGGGTGTGTAGCGGACGTCGATCGGAAACTGTCGTGCGTCGATCGTGATCACACGTGCGTCGAGGAAATCCGCGAGCGGCTTTGTGTCGAGCGTGGCCGACATGACGACGATGGCCAGATCATCGCGCGACGCGACGGCCTGCTTCGCGAGCGCGAGCGCGAGGTCGGCGTGGATGCTCCGCTCGTGAAACTCGTCGAGCACGATCACGCCGAAGTCGCTCAGCAGCGGATCGGATTGCAGGCGCGCGGTGAGGATGCCTTCCGTCGCGACCAGCAGTTGCGTGCGCTCGGAAAAGCGGCGCTCGAAGCGGATGTGCCATCCGATCTCCTGGCCGAGCGTCCACTTCTGCTCCGCGGCGATTCGCCGCGCGAGCGCGCGGGCTGCGACGCGGCGCGGCTGGAGCAGAATCGTGCGGCCGAGGTGGACGAGCGCCGGCGGGATGCGCGTCGTCTTGCCTGAACCGGGCGGCGCGACGATGATGGCGCGGCGCTCCGCCCGCACGAGTGCAACGATTTCCGCGATATGCGGATCAACCGGTAATGAGTCCAACGAAACGCATCCTTCTTCTGACCATTGTCCTCGCTGCGTGCACGCGGCGCGAAGGCACTCTGAAATTTCTCTCAGAGCCGAAGGCGCCCGTGATTCTGATCTCCATCGACACGCTGCGCGCCGATCACCTTCCCGCGTACGGCTACAAGGACGGTGCAACTCCGGCAATCGACGCGTTGCGCAAAGACGGCATTCTGTTCGAGAACGCGTACTCGCACGTGCCGCTCACGCTGCCATCGCATGTCTCGATTCTCACGGGACAGCTGCCGCCGGACAACGGCGTGCGCAACAACATCGGATTCCCGTTCGACGCGTCGAAGCATCCGACGATCCCGTCACTGCTCAAGCAGGATGGCTACGAGACCGGCGCCGCCGTCTCCGCGTACGTCCTTCGTGGCAACACCGGCCTTGCGAACGCATTCGATTTCTACGACGACAAGATCGACGTCCATCAGAACGAGGCGATCGGCCGGCTGCAGCGGCCGGGTGGCGAAAGCGAAGCGATTGCCGAGCAATGGATCGGCGCGCGCGCGCAGCAGCCGTTCTTCTTTTTCCTGCACCTGTTCGAGCCGCACACTCCGTACTCGCCGCCGGAACCCTTTCGCTCACGCTTCGCCAGTCCGTACGACGGCGAGATCGCGACTGCCGACTCAATCGTCGGCAAGTTCGTCGAATTTCTGAAGCGCAGCGGCATCTACGATCGCGCGCTCATCATCCTCCTCTCCGACCACGGCGAAGGCCTCGGCCAGCACGGCGAAGACGAGCACGGGATTTTTCTCTATCGCGAAGACATCCACGTCCCGCTGATCGTGAAGATGCCGAAGTCGCAGCGAGCGAACACGAGCATCGCCACGCCGGTGCAGCTGATCGATGTTCTGCCGACGGTCGCGTCGGTCGTCGGAATCGAGGCGACTGCGACGGGTCGTTCATTGTTCACGACTGGCGGCGCATCACGACGCATCTACAGCGAATCGCTTTATGGCCGCATCCACCTCGGCTGGAGCGAATTGAGATCGCTCATCGACGAGCAATTCCATTTCATCGAAGCTCCGCATCCGGAGCTGTATGCGATCGCAGACACCGCCGAACGGCGGAACGTGATCGATGAAAATCGCCGCGAGCTGGCGAGCATGCGCGAGTCGCTGCAGCCGTTCAGCCGGGAGTTGCCGGCCGTCGGCGCGATCGATCCGGAGGAAGCGAAGAAACTCGCGGCGCTCGGATACCTCGGATCGACGAGCGTGCAGACGACCGGACCGCTTCCCGATCCCAAAGATCGCATCGGCGAGTTGAAGCTGCTGAACGACGCGGCCCGTCTCGAAACGGACGGCAATGTCGCCGGAGCGATCGCGAAGTACCGGCAGCTCGTCGCCGAGAACCCGCGGCTTTCCGATGCCTGGTCGCAACTCGCGCGGCTGCTGCAGGAATCGGGGAAGATCGACGAGGCGATCGCGACGTACAAGCGCGCGATCCAGCTTTCACCGTCACTCGCGGGCCCCGTCTCGCTTTCACTCGGCGATCTGTTCCTCGCGAACAATCAGCCGGACGAGGCGGCCGTGCACGCACAGCTCGGGCTCTCCACGAATCCCGGCAGCGCGCACATCATCCTCGGGCGCGCCGCGTTGGCGAAAGGTGATCTCGAGACCGCCGCGCGCGAGGCGCAGGCGGCGATGAACGTTCACAGTTATCGAGCGCCGGCGCAGGTGCTGATGGCGCAGGTCCTTGTGAAGCAGAAGCGGCTCGACGACGCACTGCGTCTGACGGATCAGGCCATCGAAGAAGTGCGCAAAGCAAACGAAGATGTTCCGCCGCTTCTGTACTTCGTCCGCGGCGATATCCTGGCGCGCCGGAACGAGTTCGACGCGGCGATCGCGGCGTTCGACGAAGAGATTCGACGGTTTCCTCGCGATCGCGACGCCTACGCCAGTCTCGGTGTCGTCTATCTCGTGAGCGGACGGCGTGGAGAAGCGAATCAGACGATGGAGCGGCTCGTCCGCGCGAATCCTTCGCCGTCGAGTTACGAACTGGCGGCGCGGACGTTCGCAGATCTGCACGACAGTGAGGATGCCGCGGTGTGGCGGCGGCGTGGGCACGCTTCGCGCTAGATCGATTCCTATGGCAAACAAAAAGGACGACATCGATTACGACGCGGAAGGCAACACGCCTCCGCGCGAGAAGAACGACCCGACGAATGCCGGTTACGACGAAGCCGCCCACAGCGGACCGAGCCGTTTCGGCGTTCCCGAAGGTGAAGGCGGAGTGTTCGGCACCACTGGTGGCGGAACGTACGAACCGGGGCAGCACGTCGACAAAGACGAGAAGTAAGCTCGA
>DASVHS010000064.1:0-1801 GCA_036382495.1 Thermoanaerobaculia bacterium
CCGGCTGCTCAAGCCGGGCGGATATGCGGTGATCAGCACCGAGAACGGCAGCAGCTGGCACAACGTGTTCGCCGCGATGATGGGCTGGCAGATTTTCTCGCTGACGAACGTGTCGTCGTTGAAAGCCGGGCTCGGAAACCCATTCGCGATTCAGCGCGGCGGCACGCCATACACCGGCACCTGGACGCACAAGACGATCTTCAACTACCGGGGACTCATCGAGATGTTTCAGGCGCACGGTTTTCGATCCGTCAAAATCGCCGGCGCCGGCTACTTCCCGCTGCCCGCCATCCTCGGCAAAATCGATCCGCGCCACAGCGCGTTCATCACTGCGTTTGCGCAGAAATGATCATCGGACGAAGGTCCGCTTGAAGATCCAGTAGACGACCGGCGACGGCAACGCGAGCAGCACGAGGTGCGCGGCGATGCTGGCCAGCGCGCGCGGCGTCGGCTTGAACCCGAGGTGGCGGATCGCGTGAATTTTGAGCTTCGTGGAATCACGCAGAGCGGGACGAAGCAGCTGATATTTTGCCGCGCTCAAATGGATGCGATACCCGACGAGCGGTTCACGGAAATTGTGAAACTTGCCGAACCGGGCGAGCCGCAGCCAGAGACCGTAGTCTTCCGCCGCCGGAAAATCGGATGAATATCCTCCGGCATCGATGAGCGACTGGCGTCGCGCCATGACGGCCGGCTGCGCGATGCAATTGAACGCCACGAGCCGCTTCTTGATCTCGTCATCTGTCTCCGGATAGGAGCGGTGGCCGATCGTATGTGATTCTTCATCGATGAAACGAAGAGATGATCCGACGAGCACGTGATCCGCGTTCACTCGCAGGAATTCGATTTGTCTGCTGAACCGGTCCGGCTCGCAGATGTCGTCTGCATCGATGAACGCGATCAGTTCGCCGCGGCCCTCGTTGAGTCCGATGTTGCGCGCGACGCTGATGCCCCGAGGACTCGAGGTGATGACGCGAAGGCGAGGGTCGCGAAATTTCAACTCGAGGCGGCGCGAGTCTTCCGCGGGCCCGTCGTTGACCAGGATGTATTCGAAGTCGCCGAACGATTGCGCGAGAACACTGGCAACAGTCTGATCGACGTAGCGCGGATCCGTTTTGTAAAACGGCGTGAAGACCGTGAGCGGCGGACGGTCAGCGCGACTCATATCCCGAGGAACCGTAGATCTGCTTGACCACGCTCAGCGCGGCGGGAGCGTCCTCGAGAGTCGCCGACGGCTTCCGGTTCTTGCGGATGTCGTCGAGAAATTCTGCCGTCTCGATTCGCCACGACTCGTCCGCGCGCGGGAACTCCCAGATCGTCGTTTCGGGCGGCCCCATCTCCGGCAGCATGCGATAAAACGCCAGCCGCTCCAGGCCGTAGCTGCCGCCGAGTCCTTCGACATGCAGCTTCGCGTTGCGGCCGTAGATCTCGAGCGAGAACAAGTTCTTCCACTCCGTGCAGCTCACGTGAAGCGAAGCAGTCTTCGCGTCGCGGGTGCGCAGGAGAAGGAACGCGTTGTCGTCGACGGGCATGTCCCAGTAATACGTCGTCGCGAAACCGTCGACCGTTTCGAAGTCGCCGAGAAACATCCGGGCCAGATCGATAAGATGCTCGCCCTGATCGATGAGCTCACCGCCGCCGGCGAGTTTCGGATCGGCGCGCCACTCCTTGGCGTAACCGATCCGTCCGCCGTGGCCGTAGCGCCCGCGCACGAACATCATTTCGCCGAGCGCACCCTGATCGAACAGCTCCTTCGCTTTGAGCAGAGCGGGGTGATAGCGATGGTTAAAGCCGACGTGCG
>DASVHS010000065.1:0-4501 GCA_036382495.1 Thermoanaerobaculia bacterium
CCCGGCGTACCTCCGGTACCTGGACCAAGTTCTCACGAAGGCGGGGTTCGCGGTCGAGACTGCGGCGGACGGCGCCGCTGCGCTCGAAAAGCTTCGCGCCGGATGCGCGATCGATCTCCTGCTCATCGATCTGTCGATGCCCGGCATGGACGGCATCGAGACGGTCCGCCGGATCCAGAGCGAATGCCGCGTCCCGGGCCTCTACACGATCCTTCTCACGGCCAGCCAGGCGACGGAGACGAAGCTCCGCGCTCTCGACGGCGGCCTCGACGACTTCCTCACCAAACAGTCGGGAGAGTCGGAAATCCTCGCGAAGATCCGGAGCGCCGCGCGCCGCCTGCAGATGGAACGTCAGCTTCACCTGCGAAACGAGGAACTGCAGGCGCTCGCATTAACGGACGAGCTCACCGGCATCGCGAACCGCCGCGCGCTTTTCCGAACCGGCGCCGACATTCTCAATTCAGACCGGCAACTGACTGTCGTGCTGTTCGACCTCGACGCGTTCAAGCAGATCAACGACACGTTCGGCCATCTGAGCGGCGACCGTATCCTTGCTGACGTCGCATCGCTCTTCGACGCGAACACGCGATTCGGAGACATGATCGGACGCTACGGCGGCGACGAGTTCGTCCTGCTTCTCCCCGACACCGGAGCCGAGGAAGCGCAGCAGATCTGTGACCGCATTCTGGGCAAAATCCGTCAGTTGACGTGGACAATCAACGGCACTGTGCTCTCGGTCAATGCCCAGTTTGGTGTCGCGACGTCGGGTGCCGAGAACAGCCTGCCGGCGTTGCTCGCGACTTGCGACCAGGCCCTCTATTCCGGAAAACGGCGAAAGAACACGGCGGCAGGCTCGCAAATCGAAGCGCGGTGAACTTCTTGCACGGGACCGGCGATGGATGGTTTCCCATCGCAGACGCAAACTCGGAGCAGAGCTCATCTCCGGCGGCGTCAGTTTTCGCGTCTGGGCGCCCGCGCATTCCCGCGTGGCTGTCGTCCTCGAGAACGGAGAAGAATCGCCGCTCGAACGGGAGCCCAGCGGACATTTCTCCGGCGTGATCCCGTCCGCGTCCGCGGGCACTCGTTATCGTTTCCGCCTCGACGACGACAAGGAGACGTATCCCGATCCCGCTTCACGCTATCAGCCGGAAGGACCGCACGGTCCGTCCGAGGTCGTCGATCCACACACCTATCGATGGCGAACGGAGTGGAGCGGAGTGTCGATGAAGGGTCTCGTGATCTACGAGATGCATGTCGGCACGTTCACGAGACTGGGCACGTACACGTCCGCGATCGACTGCCTGCCGCAGCTCGCTGACGTCGGCGTGAACATGATCGAGATGATGCCCGTGCACGAGTTCCCCGGCAGATTCGGCTGGGGGTACGACGGTGTCGATCTCTGGGCACCGGTGCATATCTATGGATCGCCCGACGACTTGCGCGGTTTCGTCGACGCGGCGCACGAGCACGGAATCGCCGTCATCCTCGACGTCGTCTACAACCACTTCGGCCCGGACGGCTGTTACCTCTCGAAGTTCACGCCGGATTACTTCACGAAGAGTTACAGGAACGATTGGGGCGACGCGATGAACTTCGACATCGGCGAAGCGAGCGGCGCACGCGAGCTCTACGTCGAGAACGCCGCGTACTGGATCGACGAGTTCCGCTTCGACGGCTTGCGGCTCGACGCGACGCAATCGATTCAGGACCAGAGCATGCCGAACGTCATGCGCGAGATCACCGATCGCGCTCGAGCAGCCGCGGGAACTCGATCGATCATCATCGTCGGCGAGAACGAGCCGCAGAACGTCCGCCTCCTGTCCGAGTACGGGTTCGACGCGATGTGGAACGACGACTGGCATCACTCGGCGATGGTCGCTGCGACCGGACAGATCGAGGCGTATTACACGGACTACCGCGGACGCGCGCAGGAATTCGTCTCGATGGCGAAGCTCGGCTTTCTGTTTCAAGGCCAGCGATACAAATGGCAGAAGCAGCGTCGCGGCACGCCGTCGCATCACATCGACCCGGAGAGACTCGTCTGCTATCTGCAGAATCACGATCAGATTGCGAATTCGGCGTTCGGTGAGCGGCTCCAGGAGCTCACTCCGCCCGGCCGTCTGCGAGCGCTCACCGCACTTCTTCTACTTCAGCCGCAGACACCGATGCTGTTCCAGGGTCAGGAGTTCGCGTCGTCTTCACCGTTTCTCTATTTTGCCGATCACAATCGCGAGCTCGCGCAGAAAGTCGCCGACGGCCGTCGCGAGTTTCTCACGCAGTTCCCGTCGATCATCAAAGTCGTCGATCAACTGGCCGACCCGGCCGACCCTCAGACGTTCGAACGCTCCAAGCTCGACTTCGCCGAACGTGATCGGCACGCCGCGGCCGTCGATCTGCATCGCGATCTCATCGCATTACGGCGAAGCGACGCGACGATCTCCCAACAGCGCTCGGACATTCTTCACGGTTCCGCGATCGGCGAGCACACCCTCATCCTCCGCTGGCTCCTCGGCACCGACGCCGACCGCCTCCTCATCCTCAACCTCGGTTCCGCGGTGGACTTCGACCCGGCGCCGGAGCCGCTGCTCGCGCCACCTCTCGGCTGCGAATGGGAGACGCTGTGGTCGAGTGAGTCGATGAAGTACGGCGGCCGCGGCGCGGGCTCGCTTGATACCGAGGAGAACTGGAAAATCCCGGAGCAGATGGCGGTGTTGCTGCGACCGCGAAGGAAAAGCTAGCTGAATCGGCGCACATCGCCATCGCGAACGCCGCCGCGGCTGAACGATTGCTCGGCGAAATAGAGCTGGGCATCGCTGCTCATCACGATCGCAGTCGACGACCGGGTCCCGTATCGCTCGCCCTTCATGAACACTTCGCTCTCCGGACGATTCGTTCCTCGTGGCGACGAGAGGAACCCGAGAATCGCGTCGATGAGTTGCGGCGCGTCCGCCATCGTGCTGACACGCTTCATTTCCGCCTCGGCGGTTGCGACTTTCGGCCAGCGCTCTCCGACAGGCGCGTTGCTCAGCGCGTGAACGCCCGGATCCAGCCGCGTGACCATTCCCGACAACTGCATGACGTCGTCGCGGACGCCGGCGAGAAGATGAAAGCCGGCGTATTCGTCCGCGTGCGATGCAACCTCGTTCACGTATTGCTTTGGTGTGGCGCCGCCCCGAACGAATGCGGTGACGAGCTCGCCACGCGACCGCTTGCGCGGATCGCGCGCGCTCCCGCGAAGATTCGTCACGGCCGCGAACCGCCCGTCACGATTGATGGCCAGCCAGGTTCCACCATGCAGCCTGTCGCGCCCGCCGACGATGTCCGGCGCATCGGACCAGTAAGAGGCGGGAATCGTGGGACGCTCATAGTCCTCATCGCGATTCGCGGCAATCACCAGCGGGAAGTGGCCCGTCCGGATCGAGATGGCGATGAGGCACATTCGCGGGAGTGTAAGGCGTACTGGCGATGTTTTGAGAGCTGTCCAATGTCGAGAATTCGTCCCATCGCAGCGGTTGCGCTCGCTCTGGCGATCGCCGCGTCTCCGCTGTATGCGATGCACCAGAGCGTCGAACACCATTCCCTCGACGCGATCTCGCTCCTGGACGCGATGAACCGCGAGCGTGTCGCTCACGGTCTCCATCCGCTGCGGCTCAACGAGCGACTGACGCTCGCCGCCACTGACCGCATGCGCGACATGTTCGAGAAACACTATTTCAACCACACGTCGCCGGACGGGATCGATCCGTTCAGCTGGCTCGACAAGCGCGGCTACGACTATGCGGAGGCCGGCGAAAACCTCTCCGTCGGATACGCGACGGCGGCCGATATCGTCGACGGCTGGATGAAATCACCCGCCCATCGCGTGAACGTCCTGAACAAGCATTTCGACGAAGTCGGGGTCGCGGTCACGGCCGCATCACCGACTCACAAGCGCATGGGTCCAACCGTCGTCGCTCTCTACGGAACCCGTCGAAGCTAACCTCGCAACCCTCTCCGACGTCCTTCGTATTAGCAGACGAGGTCGACGGACCTTAAGGAGAACCGATGTCCAGACTTGGACGCACCCTAATCTTCCTCATCGGCCTCGCGATCGCCAGCGGGGTGGTGTACGCGTATGCGAGGAATGGGAAGAAGGATGCAAACGGACTGAAGCAGGTCGAAGTCACCAGCGGCTCGATCGTGGAAAAGGCCGTCGCCGTCGGACAGATTCAGCCGCGACAGAAGTTTCAGGTGAAATCGAAGATCTCCGGCATCGTCCGTCGCGCGCTCGTGCAGGTCGGCGACACGGTCAAAGCCGGTGATCCGCTGTTCGAGATCGGTGCCGATCCGACACCGCTCGAGAAAACCGAAGTCGATCGCCAGGTCGAGTCGGCCGAAGCCTCGTTCCGGCGCGCGCAAACCGATTATCAGCGCTCGACAGAGCTCTCGCGATCCGGCGTGCTGCCCAAGTCCGATCTCGATCAGAAGAAGGAAGCGTTCGAGCTCGCCCAGGTCGCGTACA
>DASVHS010000066.1:0-9867 GCA_036382495.1 Thermoanaerobaculia bacterium
ACCCGCGCTTCTGCCGTTCGCGTACGCGGGTGTCGTGATGATCTCGATCGGGTCGGCATACTTCGAGCCCGCGTCGCAGGCCGCGCTGCCGAACATCGTCGCGCCCGAGGAGTTGGGACCGGCGAACGTGCTGATGGGATCGACGTGGGGAATGATGCTCGCGGTTGGAGCTGCGATCGGTGGTCTCGTCACGGCAAAATTCGGCAGCGATGTTTCATTCATCGTCGACGCGGCGAGCTTTCTCGTGTCGGCAGCGGTCCTGGCGCGCATGCGGACATCGTTCTCCGAGGAGCGGGGACAGCACGAGCAACCGCCGCTCTTAGAATCGATTCGTGAAACGTTCCGCTATGCACGAGCACACTCCCGCGTCCTCGCGCTGCTCACAACGAAGGGCGGATACGGAATCGCGGCCGGCGTCGTGGCTATGCTCAGCGTCTTCGGGCGTCAGGTCTTCCACGCCGGCGCACTCGGCATCGGGCTCTTGTTCGCCGCACGCGGCCTGGGCGCACTTCTCGGACCGTTTCTGGTTCGAGCGATCGCGCGCACCGACGAAGAACAATACCGCGCGATCATCTGGTGCTTGCTGTTGTTCCGCGGCGGATACTGCGCGCTGGCACTATCGCCGACCCTCACGTTCGGTCTCATCGCCATTTTCTTCGCGCACCTCGGCGGCGGCGCGTCGTGGCAGATCTCGACCTATGGACTGCAGCGCGAGACGCCCGACTACATCCGCGGCCGCGTGTTCGCGGCGGACTACGGATTCGTCACACTGACGATGAGCGTGTCCGCCCTCTGCACCGGAATCGCCGCAGATCAATTCGGTCCCGTGCGCGCGACGATCGTGACCGCATCCGCGGCTCTGTTGTTCGCGATCGTGTGGGGCGCGTCAACGTGGCGTTTGTGGCGATAGGTCCGTGCTGCTAAAGTCCGCGGACTCATGATCCTGCGTTCATACGAAGGAAAGGAGCCACGGTTCGGCGCGAGAGTTTTTCTCGCCGAGAACTGCGCCGTGATCGGCGACGTCGAACTGGCCGACGACTGTTCGATCTGGTACGGCGCGGTGCTGCGCGGCGACATTCACCACATCCGCATCGGCGCGCGCACGAACATCCAGGACAACTCCGTGCTGCATGTCGAACTTGGGACCGGGCCGACGATCATCGGCGAAGAAGTCACCGTCGGGCACATGGCGGTCATTCACGGCTGCACCGTGCAGCGCGGCGCGTTGATCGGCATCGGCGCGAAAGTGCTGAGTCACGCCGTCATCGGCGAATATTCGCTCGTCGCCGCGGGATCCGTCGTGCAGGAGGGGATGGAAGTCCCGCCGCGCACGTTGATCGCCGGAGTGCCCGCGCGCGTGAAGCGCGAGCTCAAGCCGGAAGAGCTGGCCAGGATGGAGCGCGGCTGGCGCTTGTATGTCGATTACAAGAACGAGTATCTCAAGCAACGATGAACCGCACCTACGCTGGAACACTCCGCAAAGAACACGTCGGTCAGAAGATCACGCTCAACGGCTGGGTCGCCAAGCAGCGCGACTTCGGTGATCTCGTGTTCATCGACCTGCGCGACCGCAGCGGCATCGTGCAGGTCGTCGCCGATCAGAAGTTCGTTCCGGCGGACGTCGTCGCGGCGGCCAAGGAACTGCGCTCCGAGTTCGTCGTGCGCATCGACGGCGAGGTGAAGGAGCGCGCGGAAGCGCAGAAGAACGCGAAGCTGCCGACCGGTGACGTCGAGGTTGTGGCGTCGAAGATCGAGATTCTCAATCGCTCGGACACGCCGCCATTCGCGATCGAGGACGAGACCGATGCCGCCGAGGAGCTGCGGCTGAAGTATCGCGTGCTCGATCTGCGGCGCATGCCGCTGGCGCGCAACCTCGTGTTGCGGCACAACGTCACGTTCGCCGTTCGCGACTACATGAACGGCAACGGTTTTCTGGAGATCGAGACGCCGATCCTCACGAAGTCGACGCCGGAAGGCGCGCGCGATTACCTCGTGCCGAGCCGCGTGCACAAAGGCATGTTCTACGCGCTGCCGCAGTCGCCGCAGATCTTCAAGCAGCTGCTGATGGTGGCGGGGATGGACCGGTACTTCCAGATCGTGAAGTGCTTTCGCGATGAGGACCTGCGCCGCGACCGGCAGCCGGAGTTCACGCAGATTGACGTCGAAGCGTCGTTCATCGACGAAGAGTTCATCTTCGGGCTGATCGAAGGCCTGTTCGAGAAAGTCTTTCCGCTCGCCGGCATTCCGGTCACGACGCCGTTCCCGCGCATGCGCTGGCAGGAGGCGATGGACCGCTTCGGTGTCGACCGGCCGGACATGCGTTTCGGCATGGAGCTGGTCGACATTACAAAAGCCGCGCAGGCGATCGCATTCGAGCCGTTTCGAAACGCGCCGACTGTTCGCGGGATCGTCGTCCCCGGCGGCGCGACGCTGTCGCGCAAACAGATCGACGGGCTGACCGAAGAGGCGAAGAAGCTCGGCGCGGGCGGCTTGATCTGGATCAAGTTCGACGCGCAGCGCGGCTCGTCGATCAAGAAGTTTCTCGACGACGCCGGATTCGACTCGCTGCGCAACGCATTGCACGCGAACGAGAACGATCTCGGTCTCATCGTCGCTGGCAAACAGCAACAGGTCTGGGACGTCCTCGGCGCACTCCGTCTGCGGGTCGCGAAAGATCAGAACCTGATCCCGCCGGAGTCGTGGAAGTTTCTCTGGGTCACGGATTTCCCGCTGTTCGAGTGGGACGAGGAAACGCAGCGTTACTTCGCGCGCCATCACCCGTTCACGTCGCCGGCCGTGGCAGACGTCGACAAGATGGAGAGCGACCCAGGCGCGACGCTCGCGCGCGCGTACGACGTCGTCCTGAACGGCCTCGAGCTCGGCGGCGGCAGCATCCGCATCAATCGTGCGGACATTCAGCAGCGAATGTTCAAGGCGCTTGGAATCAACGAGCAGGAAGCGCAGGAGCGATTCGGGTTCCTGCTCGACGCATTCCGTTACGGCGCACCGCCGCACGGCGGCATCGCACTCGGCGTCGACCGGATCGTCATGCTCATGGCTCGCGCCGAGTCGCTGCGCGATGTCATCGCGTTCCCGAAAACCGCGCGCGCGCAGGATCTGATGAGCGAGGCGCCGTCGACGGTGGACCAGAAGCAGTTGGATGAGTTGGGGATCGCCGTGAAAAGGGCTGACGCATGAAGGCAGAAGGCAGAAGGCAGAAGGCAGAAGGAACTCGGTCGCACTTCTGCCTTCTGCCTTCTGCCTTCTGATTTGGTTCCATGGACCCCTTCATCGTCATCAACCAGTCCAGCGCGACCTATCCGGTCTACGTCGGGCGCAACATTCTCGGACGCACAGGCAAGCTTCTGCATCCGCGCGGCCGCGTGTTCGTGATCACCTCCGACGCGCTGCACAAGAAATTCGGGACACGCATCGCAGAGTCGTTCGATCCCGCCGGCGAAATCATCACGATGCGCGAGGGCGAATCGCACAAGACGATGGCGACCGCGGAGCACATCGTCACGCAGCTGCTCGAGAAGGGTGCGAAACGCGACTCGATGGCCGTTGTCGCCGGCGGCGGGATGATTGGCGATACCGCCGGTTTCGCCGCGTCGATTTTCCTGCGCGGGATCGATCTCGTTCACGTCCCGACGACGTTGCTGGCGCAGGTCGACAGCTCGCTCGGCGGAAAACTCGCCGTCAACCACGCCAGGGGCAAGAACCTGATCGGCAGTTTCTTTCCACCGCGCGCCGTCATCAGCGACACCTCCGTTCTCACGACACTGCCTGAGCGCGAGCTGCTCAGCGGGATCTACGAGGCGCTGAAAGGCGGGATCATCGGCGATCCGTCGCTGTTCGAGCTGTTCGAGTCATCGCGCGGCCTTCTCGTCGCGCGCGAATCGGCGACGATCGACACCATGGTCAAGAAGGCGATTCAAGTGAAGGCGGCGATTGTTTCCGCCGACGAAAAAGAATCCGACGTGCGCCGGCTGCTCAACTACGGACACACGATCGCGCACGGAATCGAAGCGGCGATGCATTACCAGGGCATCACGCACGGTGAAGCCGTGGCCTGGGGAATGATCGGTGCGAACGCGATCGCCACAAAGCGCGGCCTGCTGCCGCGCGCCGTGGCGGAGCGGATCGAGCAGGCCATTCGCGAGTACGAGCCGTCGCCGCTCCCGAAACTCGACCGCAAACAGATTCTCGCCGCGACCGAACATGACAAGAAGAACACCGGGACAAAGCGCGTAATGGTGTTCCCGCGGAGCATTGGCGATTGCGTCGTGGTGGACGATGTGACGGAGAAGGAGATTAGATTCGGGATTGATGTTCTTTTGTGAGTTTATGCTTCGCTTCGCTCAGCATAAACTTCAAGCCGCTCTCTTCACCGGCAACTTCACGACCATCGACGTGCCCACGCCTTCGATCGACGCGACGCTCACTTCGCCACCGTGGGCCTCGACGATCTGCTTCACGATGAACAGTCCCAGGCCGGTACCGCCACCGCCGCGGAAGGATTTGTTGCCGGTCTGCTTGTACTTTCCGAACAGATTGTTCACGTCGGCGGCCTTGATGCCCATGCCGCTGTCGGTCACGGTGACGACGATCGCTTCCGGGATCTCGCCGTTGCGGACGACCTGAGCGCCCACGGAGATCAAGCCTTTCTTCGGCGTGAACTTCAATGAATTCGAGATGAGGTTGATGATCGCCTGGGTCAGCTTCTCGAGGCTGCCGCTGATCTGCGGGAACTCACGCCCGTGCGCGCTGACGAGGAAGATCTCGTCGCGCGATGCGACCGACTGCAGGCTGCGGATGGCGCGTTTGAGCAACCCGGCCATGCGTACCGGCTCCTTCTCGACGCTGAACTTTCCCGACTGAATCTTCGAGAAGTCGAGAATCTCGTTGATGAGATTCATCATGCGCTCGGTCTCGCGCTGCGCTTCGGTCAGCAGGTCGGTGTACATCGAGTCGATCTTGTTGCCTTCCTGCGAGAGCACGAATTCGAGCGTTCCCTGGATGCCGGACAACGGGCCGCGAAGGTCGTGCACGATCTGCGCGGTGAAGTCCGACTTGGCCTGCTCGGCCTGGCGCTGCTCGGTGACGTCCTCGAACCACAGCGCGACGGCAGGGGAGGCGTAACCCTCGACCGGGTGGATCAGGTCGATGCGATACGTCCGGCCGGCGATGTCGACGTCGATCGATCGTTGTTCTTCACTCGGGATAAAAAAGCCCTGCAACCACCCGCGCTCGCCGGCAACCACGCGGGCCGCGTCCGCGATCCAGTTCGGTGTCGCCGAACCGAACGACGTCTCGAACGCGCGGTTCCGCCATTCGATACCGCCGCGATCATTGAGGATCGCGATCGGAGACTTGAGATGCTCCGCAACCATGAATCTGCTGTTGTCGACAGGTGCTGTAGTCATTTCGGAATCGTGATGGCCCGCTCGTTCTCGAGCTTGGCCAGGTTGAACAGCGTTGTGAACGGATCGAACGGACTGAGGATCATCAGCTTGGAAATGTCCATGCGTCCGTCAATGAGAGAAACCAGAAAACCTTCCTGCGCGCTGAGATTGAATCGATCGAAGTTCGTCAGGAACTCCGCGCTGAGCTTCGGCACGGACTGCATCCCTTTGGGGTGCTCGAGGAACTCGCGGACGATGATGTTGCGCACGATCTCGACGTAGCCGCGCAGCGAAAGATCATTTGGATACGAGGTCCTCGCCTCGATCAATTTCGAGTGGGTGTGCCACACGCCGTTCTGCTTGAGGGAATCTCCGACCAGCCGGGGCCACTCAGGCACCGGCGCGGTCAATGGGGCTGACGACATGGTTTGATTTTAGACTATGCGGGTGTTCGTCAAGCCAGCAACGCCTTCCCGCCGGAAATCCCGCCTTCTTCTGCTCCTCGTCGCCCTCGTCCTCGGGGTACCGGCCGGATTCGTATTTGCCCACGCCGTAAGGGTGCCTGCGGTGAAGTCCCTCGAGGACTACACGCCGGCGATCATCACGCGGGTTTTCGACCGCAACGGTGTCCCGTTCGCCGAATACTCGATCCAGAAGCGGATCATCGTCCCGAAGCGCGACATGGCGCAGGACCTCGTCAACGCGATCATCGCCACGGAAGACGCCGACTTTTACAAACATGGCGGCATCAGCCCGAAGGCCATCCTCCGCGCCGGGCTGAAGGACCTGATCGCGGGAAGAAAGGTCGAGGGCGCGTCGACCCTGACGCAACAACTCTCAAAACTTATCTTCTTCACGCCCGAGAAGAGCTGGACGCGCAAGGTGAACGAGGCGCTGCTGTCGATCCAGATCGAGAAAGACTTCACGAAGGACCAGATCTTCGAGCTCTACGCGAATCAGGTGTATTTCGGACACGGCGCGTACGGAGTCGAGTCCGCGTCACGGCTGTATTTCGGTAAACACGCGAAAGATCTGACGCTGCCCGAAGCGGCGATGATCGCCGGGATCAGCAACAGGCCGGGCTCCTACAGCCCGATCCTGAATCCGGGCGCAGCGAAACGCCGTCGCGATCACGTCCTGAAACGGATGCTCGACGTGAAGTACATCACCCGCGAGCAGTTCCAGCAGGCCGTGAACGCCCCCGTCGTCCTCGGCACTTACAAAGAAGAGTCGCCGAAGATCGGCGCGTATTTTTCCGAGGAGATCCGGCAGTACATCGAGAAGAGCGAGAAGTTCGGGGTCGAAAACCTCTATCGAAGCGGACTGAAGGTCTATTCGACGCTCGATCTGCAGATGCAGCGCATCGCCGAATCAGCGCTCCAGCGCGGATTGCGGCGCATCGACAAGAATCACGGGTTCCGCAAGCCGGGACGCAACGTCGTCGCCGAGGGCGTGGATCCCGAGAGTTACCGGGATCCGAGCTGGAGCAACGAGACGTACGTCGTCGACAAGTTGTATCCGGGGGTCGTCACGAGCGTCGAGACGCAGCACGTGTTCGTGCGCGTCGGCAAGGACATGCTCGATCTGCTGCCGACGAACTACGCGTGGACGCAGCACCAGACGATGTTCGGCTTCCTCAAGCGCGGCGATCTCGTCTACGTGCGGCTGACAGAGGACTCGAAGACGAAAGAGCGGAAGTGGCTGCTCGATCAGATGCCGCAGGTGCAGGGCGCGATTGTCGTGCTGGACACGAAGACCGGCGACATCCGCGCGCTCGTCGGCGGATACGATTTTCAGATCTCGAAGTTCAATCGGGCGACGCAGTCCCGGCGTCAGACCGGGTCATCGTTCAAGCCGTTCGTCTACGGCGCGGCGCTCGAGAAGGGACTGACCCCCGCGGATACGCTGTTCGACGCGCCGATCGAGATCCTCGTCGGACCGGGAAACATCTACGCACCGAAGAATTACTACGGCAAGTACTCCGGGATCGTGACGATTCAGCGCGCGCTGGAGCTCTCGATCAACATCCCCGCCGTCAAGACACTGATGATGATCGGTGCCGACAAGGTCATCGATTTCGCGCATCGATGCGGGATCACCGGCGACATGACGCACTATCCGTCGCTGGCGCTCGGCTCGGCTGGCGTATCGCCGATCGAGATGACCGCGGCATACAACGTGTTCGTCAATCACGGCGTGTACGTCAAGCCTCGCCGCATCCTGCGCATCACCGATCCGACCGATCGCATCCTCGAAGAGCCGCCGTCCGAATTGTCCGAGGCGACGCAGCCGCAGGTCGCGTACGAGCTCGCGTACATGCTGAAGGGGACGATCGATCGCGGCACCGCGTACGAAGCGCACTTCCTGCCCGATCCGCTCGCAGGAAAAACAGGGACGACGAACAGCTACACCGACGCGTGGTTCGTCGGCTTCTCGCCCGAGTACACCGTCGGCGTCTGGGTCGGCTACGACGATCCCGGCCGCTCCCTCGGACCGGGCGCCACCGGAGCCGGGGTCGCGCTGCCGATCTGGATCGATGTGTTCAAGCAGATGGATGCGGCGAAGATGCGAACGGCGAAGCCGGACTTCGAGCAGCCACCGGGCGTCGTCATCGTACCGATGGATCTGAAGACCGGTCGCCGCGGCACCGGACCCTGCGCGCGTGTCGTCATGGAGGCATTCGTCGCCGGACAGGAACCGGACAAGGACTGCAGCGGATCGACGGTCGCAGTCAGCAAACTGCCGTACTACCTGCAGCGCCCGTTCTATCAGCCGAAGGAAGCCGAGCCGGCCGATCTCGCGAACGACGCCACCGCGCAGTCGGGTGAGGGTGGGGAGTCACCGGCGCCGGGAGTCGATGAATCGCCGGGCGACAAGCCCACGACTCCGCCGCCAGGACCGCCACCAGCAACGACGACGACCTGAAGTTTATGCTGAGCGGAGCGAAGCATCTTTGGTGCAACTAGCGGTAGTCGTGTGTTCTTCGACCTTGCGCATCGCTAGTTGAACCGAAGATGCTTCGCTCCGCTCAGCATAAACTTAGCTGGCCGGGACGTATTTGCTGATCATGTCGACCATCTTGTCGCGCGTCAGCGGCTTGCGCATCCACGCGTTTGCGCCGGAGCTCGGGAACATCTCCTCGAGCGATTTTTCCGGCAGGTCCGAGATCAGCACGATCGGGATGTCTTTCTTGTTCGACTGCGACTTCAGCACTTCGCTCAGGCGGTTGCCCTTGATGCTCGGCAGGTTGACGTCGAGGAAGATGATGTCGGGCGTGTTGCCCGCGAGCACGTGGTTGAACTCGATCCAGCTCGAGGCGGTCAGAACGGTACAGCCTTCACGCTCCAGAAGCGCACGTCCGAGCTTCAACACCAGAGGGTTGTCATCGAGAATCAGAACCGTCACTTTCGACAGCGGTGGCATCGCCTGGTGATTTCCTTCCTTCGCCTTTGTACCGGGAGCCTGAAGCGGTGCAATGATACATTTATCCCGCTAGATGCCCAGCGGAAATTTAGACGAGCCCGTCACCACAACGTCTCCACACGCCGCTCCGCCGCGCTCATTCCGTCTTCCCGCCGATTATTACTCGAGCCCTCCATCCGATGTCCGGCCTTTGTTTCCGAAGTGGGTTCCGCTCGGATGCGGAACGGCCTCGGCCGTTCTTCTCGTGATTCTCTTTGCCGCCGGCGCGTTGATGACCGGACCTCGTCTGGCCCTGCTGATGGACTTTGTCGTCGGAAGTTCTCTCGGCGAGTTGAAGGGGATGTATGCGCCCGACGTCACACCGCAGCAGAAAGCAGCCTTTGATGCGGAAGTGAAGCAACTTCGCGACGGTCTCCGCAATCACAAGGTCTCGCTTCAGAACTTTCAACCGTTCCTCAAGCAGATGCAGACGGTGATCGCCGACAAGAAAGTGACTGCAGAAGAGGTGACGCGTCTGACGAGGATCGCGCACGACGCCACGCTTCAGGGCAAGAAGACGACACCCCGTGTAGAGGAACCGCCTCCGCGGGATCACGCTCCACTCGCGCATTAGTGGGCGCGAGGACGCGCAGCGCTCCACGTCAGATAGACTGTTCCGTTCGATGGACTCGTTCAAACTCCTCTCCTCGTTCGAGCCTCAGGGCGACCAGCCGGCGGCGATCAAGCAACTCACCGAAGGCATCCTTCGCGGCGACCAGCACCAGGTCCTCCTCGGCGTCACCGGATCGGGCAAGACATTCAGCGTCGCGAAAGTGATCGAGGCGATCAACAAGCCGACGCTCGTCCTATCCCACAACAAGACGCTCGCCGCGCAGCTGTATCAGGAGTTCAAGAACTTCTTTCCGGAGAACAAGGTCGAGTATTTCGTTTCGTATTACGACTACTACCAGCCCGAGGCGTACGTACCGCAGAACGATTTGTATATCGAGAAGGAGATGACGAAGAACGACGAGATCGACAGGCTGCGCCTGTCAGCGAC
>DASVHS010000067.1:0-3780 GCA_036382495.1 Thermoanaerobaculia bacterium
ACATGTCCGCCTACGACGAGGCACCAAATTGAGTGCGCGAGCTATCGCATGTGCACGAGGATGTAGACGATCAGCGCCACTGCTGCGATGCCGATGATGATCCACGCCACGGCACTGTTGCGTGTCGACGTCGTTGTCACGTTCTCCACGACGACTTTGCGCTCCACGTGATCGATCTCTGGTTCAGCCATGCTCAGCCGGTGCAGCAACGGTGGTGCCACTGAACCAGGGAACCTCTGCACAAGTCCGGCGCGCTGCGGTGACGGCGGTTGCGGCTCGATACCGACGGCGCTCGTCGTCAACGATGCACCGCATCGCCTCCTCCTCGCGCCGGCGGTCTCGACACGCAATCGCAGTCACCGCAGCGCGCCGGACTCGTGCAGAGGTTCCCTTCGCGACGCGGCCATGAAGATCGGAATGGCCAGACAGCTGAGCGCCGCCGCCACCGCGAACGCGGTGCCGAGGCTGTAGCGTTGTCCGATGGCGCCGATGGAGAGGGAGCCGACGGCGATGCCGGTATCGAAGGCCATGACAATGCTGCCGAACGTCCGGGCCCGCCGCTTCGGATCGGTGTTCATCAACAGAAAATTCGCGAAGGCCGGATACGCGCCGCCCATTCCGATTCCGAACAACGAGGCGGAGAGAACGAGCTGCCACGGCTTCGTCGCGATCGACAGGATCGCGAACGAGATCGGGATCGACGCATAGGACGGGTACAGCATCGTCTTCGGTCCGAGCCGGTCGCCGAGCCGGGACGTGAACACGCGCACGACGACGATCGACAGCGCGAAAATCGTGAAGAACAACGATTCCGGCCTGATGCCCCGCTCGCGCGAGAGAATGGCGACGTAGCTCGTCACGCCGCCGTAGCCGAAGCAGATGACCGACAACGACAGCGCCGGCCGGATCGTGGTGATGTCCCACGCTTCGCGCAACGAGTGCGCCGTCGCCATCGTCTCGTGCGTCACCGGCAGCTGCGACGCCCACGCGAACGTCAGCAGCGACAGCACAGCGAGCTCCGAACAAAGCGCGACCCAGCCGAAGTGTTCGTAGATCGTCAGTCCTGCTGCCGGCGCGAGCGCGATCGCGGCGGTGCTGGCCAATCCCCAATACGCCAGGCCTTCGTTGCGCCGGGTCTCCGGGATGAAGTCGCTCATGATCGCCGACGCCGACGCGATCAGTCCCGACCACAACGAACCGTGGACGATCGCGATGACGAGCAGAAGCGGCACGACTCGGATCACGCCATAGAGAAGCGAGAACGCGATGAACAGGAGCGACGCCGTCATGAGCATCCGCTTCCGGCCGACGTGATCGGCGAGATTGCCCATCAGCGGCGCCGAGAACGCGCTCGCGAATGCATACACGCTGAGAAACCAGCCCGCCTGCGCTTTCGTCCCGCCGATCGCCATGATCCGGAACGGCACGGCCGGCAGCAACTGAAACGCTGCGAAAAACGTGATGAACGCGAAGAACCAGAGGCCGAAGAAGCGGCGCGTGAAGAGTGGGACTGACGACATTGGATTGGATTGTCGCATCTGTGTAGCCGCGGGCTTCAGCCCGCGGTGTGCGGGCTGAAGCCCGCACCCACACAGAACCAGAATGTTTGTGGCGAACACTGCGTTCATGAAAAACGTGCAGGTCAAACGTGCAGCCAAGTACGGCTTCTGCTCCGGGGTCCGTATCGCCGACCTCAAAGTCAAACGCTTCGCCGCCACCGGCGCCCGCGGCGCCATCCTCGGCCAGGTCGTGCATAACGAACGGGTCGTCGAGGAGATGGAGAGGCTCGGCGTGAGGACTGTGGAGGAGATCACGGCCGTGCAGGAGCCGACGATCGTGTTCTCCGCGCACGGCGTCCCGCCGTCGTTTCACGAGAACGCGAAGTCGGCCGGGCTGAAGGTCCTCGATACGACGTGCAAGTTCGTCTACGACATCCATCGCGAGTCGAACGACGCGCTGACGCACGGCTATCACCTCGTGTTCATCGGCGATCCGAAGCATCGCGAGGTCATCGGCTATACGAATGACCTCGACCCATCGCTCTACCACATCGTGTCCACGATCGAAGGAGCGGAAGCGGTCGACTGGAGCGTCTTTCCGAAGATCAAGATCTTCTATCAGACGACGCTCAACGCGGACGAGTTCGAAGATGTCGTTCGCGTCATCGAGCAGAAAGTGAAGTCCGTCGAGCGCGCCGACACGATCTGCTACGCGACGAAAGAGAACCAGGACGCGGCGCGCGAGCTTGCCCGCGATCCGCAGGTCGACGTGATCATCGTCATCGGCGGCAAGAAGAGCGCGAATACGAAGCATCTCTGGGAGATCTGCCGCGAGGCCAAGCCTTCGTATCTCATCCAGGGATCGGACGATCTCGACCCGCAGTGGCTGCGCGGCGCGCGCGTGATCGGCTTGACGGCAGGCTCCTCGACCCCTGACTATGTCATCGACGAAGTCGAGCAGCGGCTCGCGTCGATGTCGAGCGACTAGCTCGCGTCGATGTACTTGAGACCATTCGCGTTAGGGTGTTGGCGGGCGCGTGAATAACCATTCAAGGCAATGCGTTACCGAGCGCGAATGTTGAAGACCCGCGACATCGCCCTGAGCCTGGCATTGCTCCTGAGCCCGGTGGCGGCTTTCGCGACGAACATCAACTGTAAAGGTACGACGAACGTCGAGGAGTTCCGCTACTCCTGGCGCATCCGCGGCGCGATCCGCTTCCTGGCCGGGCTGATGTTCCCCACCTCCGGCTTCGGCGACTTCAAGACGACCTATCCGAAAGACGGCGAGACCTCAATCAGCAGCGAGCTGCTCATCACGCCGGGCAACGGCGAGAGCGGATTCTACTCGTACGAGTCGCAGATGGACACGGCCGGCAAACAGACGCTGATGACATACAGCGGCTACGCGTGGGGCAACAAGACGCGCAAGATCCGCGTCGTCGTCGACTACGTCAAACGCCTGGCCCGGATTCACAAGGAGACACCGAAGGGCGTCGAGAACACAGTGAAGACGCTGCCCGGCGGCGACAATCTGCGCGACGTCCTGACGGCGATCTACTACCTGCGACAGAACGCCGCCACGATCACCGGTCCAATCAAGACGACGATCTACACCGATGGCCAGGAGTATCCGGTGGTGTTCCGCCCCGGCGAGCGGCGTACGTTCACGATCGAGGGCAAGACGGTCAACGCGCAGGCGTTCGAGATCGGCGGCGTCCCGGGTGGCACCGGCAAGAGGTGGCCCGGCGGCGTGAAGGTCTATCTGTCCGACGACGCACGCCGCATTCCGTTCCGCATCGAAATCGTGGAGTCCTTTGCCTCACTTCAGCTTGACCTGCAATCCATCGAGTCTTGCGGGTTTCTGCAAGCCGCCAAGTGAGGCCCTAGGCCCTAGGCGCTAGGCCCTAGGAGATAAAGAGGCGCTGGTCTCCTAGGGCCTGAGGCCTAGGGCCTAAGGCCTGGGTTCTAGGTGTTGGCGGCCGGCGCCATCGGCGTTCCCAGTCCGCAGAAGAGTCCGACGAGGTCGAGCAGCTCTGCGACGTGGAACGGTTTCTCGAGAATGACGGACGGCTTGAGGTCTTCGTCGTCGCTGTCGAGTTTGTACGCGGAGATCACGATGACCGGTGATTCCCGGCGCATGCCTCGGAACCATTTCAGCCACTCGCGGCCGTCCATCTTCGGCATGGCGATGTCGAGGATCACCAGAAGGATGTCGGGGTTTTTCTCGACGATCGTGATGGCCTCATGGCCGTCGGGCGCGGTCAGCACCTCGAAGCCGTAG
>DASVHS010000068.1:0-2901 GCA_036382495.1 Thermoanaerobaculia bacterium
GCGGCCCCTTCACCGGCGCCCAGCACGAACACGACCAACCCGGGTCCGACGATGACCGGCGAGAACGTCTTCGATGAAGCGGCCGCCGCCGGGAATCAGGGAACGCAGGTTGGGGGCGGCAACATCATCGCTGCCGGCCGCAACATCGGCGGTGGAGGGCGCGTATTCACGGGCGATCCGATCTCGCTCAACCTCAAAGATGCCGACATCAAGGATGTGCTTCGCACGTTCGCGCAGTTGACCGGTCTCAACATCGCAGTCGATCCTCAGGTCAGCGGCTCCGTGACCGTCGACTTCGTCGATGTTCCGTGGGACCAGGCTCTCGATCTGATCCTCCGGCAGAACGGCCTGAGCTTCGCGCTCGAGGGCAACGTGATGCGTGTCGGAACGATCGACCGCCTCGCGCAGGAGACCGCGGCATCGCGCAAGCTGGCCGAGGAAGAGCGCCTCAGCGTGCCGACGACCACGCTTAGTTTCAAACTCTCGTACGCGCGAGCGCAGGAAGTCGCGAACCTGCTCAAGGACATCGCCTCGCCGCGCGCGCGCATCATCGTTGACGCGCGCACGAACCAGCTGATCGTCAGCGAGATCCCGCAGTACCTGCAGGTCATGCGCGGTCTCATCGACACGGTCGACATTCCGAACCGTCAGGTCGTCATCGAGGCACGGATCGTCGAGACCACGAAGATCTATAACCTCCAGTACGGATTCTCGTGGAGTTTCAACGGCCTTCTCGATCCGGCGCTCGGCACCGGCACGGGACTCATTTTCCCGAACCGAGTGGGCTTTACCGGCGGTCCGTTCAGCTTCACCGGCGGCGCCGCTCCGATCCTCGGCCTCACGCTGACCGATGTCCTGGGGACGTTCAATCTCGATCTGGCAATCGCGGCGGCGGAGACGAACTCGCTGCTGAAGGTCATCTCGGCACCGAAGGTCACGACGCAGGACAACACGCCCGCTGAAATCCAGAGCGGCGTGCAGATCCCGTATCAGACGCGCGTGAACTTCACGACCACGGTTCAGTACATCGATGCCACGCTCCGTCTCTCGGTCACACCGCAGATCACCGAGGCCGGGACGATCATCATGGATATCTCGGTGCAGAAGACGACGCCCGGTCAGCCGATCGAAGGCGCCGCCGGCACACCGCTGCAGACCCGCCAGGCCCGTACGCGCGTGATGGTCCGCGACGGCGGCACGGCAGTGATCGGAGGCATCTACCAGGCGAGCGACACGTCGGCGTCGAGTGGTATCCCCATCCTGAAGGACATCCCCGTGCTGGGCGCGCTGTTCAAGTCGCACTCCAACAATACGCAACACGATGAGCTGCTGATCTTCATCACGCCGCGCATCGTTCGAGGATCATGATGAATTACTTCGGGTGTGAAGCGAGTATCGGAGGTCGCATGAAGTTCGTTGGAAACTGGATGCGCGTCGCTCTGATGGCAGTGGCCGCTCTTGCGGTCGTGTCCTGCAGCAACGAATTTGTGCGCAGTTCGTCGCCGGTGTCGTTGATCGTCACCAACAGCCAGACGCTTCAGCGCATCGACCTTGCCGGCAACGGAAGCTCCGGCAACACGAACTGCGACCAGGATATCGGGACGATCAACATTACGGCACGTCTTAAGAACGCCGACCTCAATGTCGACCAGCGGTTCAACGACGTGCGCGTCACGCGTTATCGCGTCTCGTACCGCCGTATCGATGGTGGCACTCTCGTGCCGGCTCCGTTCGTTCGGCCGATCGACATCCTCGTGACCGCGAACGGCGCCGCTGCGAACCTCTCGAAATTTCAGGTGTTCTCTTCGGACGCGATCTTTCAGGCTCCTTTCGTTTCGCTCTTCCCGAACAACGGCGGGCGCGATCCGGAAACCGGCCGCACGGTCGTGACCCTGCAGGTCGTCCTCGAGGTATTCGGTCAGACGCTCGCAGGAACCAACGTGACCGACTCGACGACGTTCCCGCTGGATTTCTGCATCAGCTGCGGCGGCTGCGCATGATCGGCTCGCCAGAGAGCTCTATGGGTGTGAAGGCAGACGGGGGTTGGAAATGAAGGTTCTCAGACAGCGGAAATACCTCTTTGCGCTGCTCGCGCTGCTGGTCGTCTTCGCGGCCTGTAAGGGCGAGTCGCCGACCGCGCCGACGCCAACCGGCGGCACAAGCGGTGGCGGCACCAGTGGCGGGACCACACCGCCGGTCGGTGCGACGATTACCCTGACCGTTTCGAACGCCAGCCCGCTCGTGAACTCGACGAGTGTCGTCACGGCGACGGTCAGCGCGAACGGCAATCCCGTTCCCAATGGAACCGCCGTCGAATTCGACACGACCCTCGGCCAGTGGACCGACACCGTCTCGACGGTGACGATCCGCACGACAACGAACGGCGTCGCCACGGCCACGCTGACTTCCCCGTCGGCCGATACCGCGAAGGTCACCGCGATCGTCAACAACGTCTCGAAGACGACCAACATCGTGTTCCAGGCCGCGACCACACCGCCGACCAACACGCCGACCGCACCGACGGTGACCGGCGTCTCGCCGGCCACAGGCCTCGCGACCGGCGGTGAAACGATCACGATCACCGGCACGAATTTCCGCGCGCCGGTGCGCGTGCTGTTCGACTTCGGCGGCGGCGTCATCAAAGAAGGCTTCGTCGCGAACGTCACTCCGACACAACTGACCGTCGTCACTCCCAAGGTCGACCTCGGCGCGGGCCAGACGCTCGCGGCGACGATCATCGTCATCAATGAAGCGGGCACGACGACCGAGGCGCGCGTTTCCGCCTCAGCGCCATTCACGTTCCGCCTCTCGCAGTTGACGCCAGTGATCACAACGGTTTCGCCCGATTCGGGTGGCATTGAAGGCGGTACGCGAATCACGATCTTCGGGTCGGGATTCGAA
>DASVHS010000069.1:0-4374 GCA_036382495.1 Thermoanaerobaculia bacterium
GGTCTGGATTGCCCGGCGCGCCATCGAAACGGCCCGGGAAGAGGCCTGCGATGAATCCGCCGCCGTGACCGGCAGCTCGATCGATACCTACGTTTCGGCTCTCTCCAAGATCTGCCGTGCGGTGCTTGCGCCGGGTCTCACCGGCGTCTCCTGCATGGCCAGTGCGCATCTGAAAGAAAGGTTGGAGTACCTCATGCGATACGACGTCATCCGCAAACGAGCTCTATCCCATCGCTTCGTCATCGCTTTCGCTGCAGTCGTCGTCCTGGCTGTGACCATTGGCAGCGGCCTGCGAGCGGCCCCCTCATCTGGCGCCCCGAACACGCCGTACGCTCTGAACTTTTACATCCGCGCCGGCGAGCAGCCCGATACGCTCGATTTCCATGGTCGCGTGGTCGAGGTCGCGACCGACCGGCTTCTGATGCAGCCGAACGTGACATTCAAGAAAGGTGCGGGCGCAACCATCGACACCGTCGCGGAAGACAGGGATATCCGCATCGAGCTTCGCGATACGGGGACCAGCATCACCGCGATCCTTCGTGTGTCGCAGAACGGCACGCAACTTCAGGAGTCGTCGTACTCGGCTCTACCTCAGACCGACCGGCCGAGAAACACGCGCTACACCGGCGCACTGATCTCGCTCGATCTGAAAGACGCGGATCTCAGGGATGTCATCTCCTCATTCGCCAAGCTGACGGGGCTGGACATTCAGTATCCGCCGTCGCTCCAGGGGAGGGTGACGATCAACGTCAAGGGCATGCCGTGGGACGAAGCGTTCGAGTCCATTCTGCGACAGAACGATCTGTCCTACGAGTTGAAAGGGAGCGTCCTCACCGTCAAACGATGATGCGACGCGCTCACATCGTGATCTCTCGCGTCCCGTCTTCCCTCACGCGGATCGTGATCTCGATGTGTGAGTCTTCGAACTGTTCGAACTCGCGCTTCGGCCATTCGATCAGCTTCAACCCGGGCGCAGCCAGCATCTCCGGAATCCCGATCTCGAACCATTCGCGCCGGCTGTCCGACAAACGATAGCCGTCGATGTGAATGATCGGTGGTGCGCCTGCTCGCGGATATTCGTGCACGATGGCAAATGTCGGCGAGCTGACTTCCAGCGGGTCGGCGCCGAGCTCCTGCGCGATCGCCCGGGCGAGAAACGTCTTGCCGGCGCCGAGGTCGCCGATGAGGTGGACGATGGCGTCGGGAGGGAGCATGTGCGCGATCTCGCGGCCGGCAGCTTCAGTCTCCGCTTCCGTCGCGCAGATGTAGGTCTTCATCGATTACAAGCTGCGCACACGCTGGATCGCGCGCGGGATGCGGTCAGCGAGGTCGAGGGCGGCGAGACCGATGTCGCCGAACTCGTCTTTGAGAAGGTCGCCGGCGACGCCGTGCAGATAGACGCCCGAGTACGCGGCTTCGATCGGGTCGACGCCGCGCGCAAGCAACGCGCCGATGATGCCGGAGAGCACGTCTCCCATGCCGCCGGTGGCCATACCGGGATTGCCCGTCGGATTGACGTACACGTGACCGTCCGGCTCGGCGATGACCGTTTGAAATCCTTTGAGGACGACGACGCACTTGCTCGTGCGAGCCGCATCGCGTGCCGCGGCGATGCGGTCGGCGTTGATCGTTTTCGTCTCGCCGCCGGTGAGCCGCGCCAGCTCGCCGGGATGCGGCGTGATCACGCGCGGCTGTGCTTTGGGATTGAGCTCCGCGGCGCGGCCGGCGAACGCGTTGAGCGCCGACGCGTCGATCACCGCCGGCACTTCGATCGATGCGATGGTGGTGCGGACCCATGTGTAGGCGCGGTCGTGATCGGGGAGTCCTGGTCCGATGACGACGGCGGATTTGTTCTTCAGAAACTCGGCGACGTCGGCGCCGACATGCGTCATCGACTCGGCCGACGCTGCGTGCACGAGCTTCGCGGTCTCGCCGTCGGTCATCACCGAGACGAGTCCGGCGCCGCTGCGAATTGCACCGCGCGCGCACATCACCGCTGCGCCGCTGCGGCCCGGCGATCCGCCGATGATCGCGACGTGTCCGTATGTTCCTTTGTGCGTCTGCGAAAGACGCGGCGAGATGAGCGGCTGAATGTCCTTCGCCGTCAGCAGCGCCAGAAGCACCGCTTCGTCTTCGATGGCCGCGTCGGGGATGGAGATGTCGGCGACGATCACCTCGCCGCAATACGTCGCCGCCGGCTCGAACACGTGGCAGATTTTCGGCGCGGCGAACGTCACCGTGACTTCGGCCCGAATGCACGGGTCGAATGGTTCTGCCGATGATGCGTTGATGCCGCTGGGCAGATCGACCGCGACGACCGGAAGACGCATCTCGGCGATCGCGCGAATCGTTTCCGCGTGCACACCCTCCGGTGCGCGATCGAGTCCGGTGCCGAAGATCGCGTCGATGACGACGTCCGCATCGGCGGCATGTGCAAACGCGTCGTCGAGATGGCTCTCGTGCGCGATGTCGTAGATCGGAATCGCCAGACGCTGACAGGTGATGAGATTCGTGAGCGCGTCGCCACCGATCTTGGCGCGGTCGCCGACGATGAAGATCACCGGCACGACTCCGCGATTCTCGAGGTGCCGGGCGATTGCGAATCCATCGCCGCCGTTCTTCCCCGTCCCGCAGAAAATTGCGGCGCGGTCGATGTCCGGAAAGTGCGCGAGGATCGCGTCGATCACCGCCAGGGCCGCGTTCTCCATGAGCACGATCGACGGTACGCCGAAGCTCTCCGTCGTCCGGCGGTCGATGTTGCGCATCTGCTCGGACGTCAGGATTTTCATTGGCTGATTGCGAGCGGGTATTTCTCGAGGTCTTCCGCCGTGTCGATATCGGATCGCGCCGGCAGGCTGGCGACGCTGGAGCCCGACTCGCGAATCTTCTGCAGCGTCGCCGCGAGCACTTTGTCACTTCCCCATTCGATATCGTCGGCGAATATCGACGAATCGAATGCCGCGGCGCGACAGCCGATCAGGTAATAGCCGCCGTCCGTCGCCGGGCCGACCACCCATTCGCACGAGTCGAGCAGCGCGAACGCGTGATCGATGATCGCGCGCGGCAGACGCGGGTCATCGACGCCGATCGCGACGATCTTCTGCGTGCGATGAAAGAAGAATCGCTCCGAGAACGCCATCGCCAGCCGGTCGCCGAGCGTCGCACCGGTCTGCATCGCCAGCGAGCGATCGCCGAATGCGTGTCGCAGCGCCGCTCCGTTCGCGGAAGGCGTCGGCGCCCAGAGGATCTCGATCTCCGTTTCGGGCGTGCTCTCGCCGATGGAGGCCAGCAGCTAGTGCAGCATCGTCTCGTAGACGACGAGCGTTCGCTCGTTGCCGAGGGTGGCGGCGAGGCGCGTCTTGACTTTGCCGAGCTCGGGAAGCCGCGCGAACACCAGCAGCCGCTGCGGCGGCGGTGCGGTCGTTGAAAACATCGGCCGCAGTATATTGAAACGGGACATGCCCAAACGATCGCCACTGACGCGCATCTTTGCGCCGCTGATTATCGCGCTCGTTGTGCTTGCCGCTTTGTTTGCCGGCGTCACGTGGATGCCGCTTCGCACCGCACGCGATGAATGGCGCCGCGGCCGTTTCGCCGATGCGATCGCCGGCGCGCAGCGCTGGTCACAGATGCGGATGTGGCCGAACCAGTACCACCAGATCCTCGCAATTGCGTACATGTCGAGCAAGCAAGACCCGATTGCGCAACCGCATCTCGACGCGCTGCGCGGCGAGACGCTCATGATTTCGCTCGTGCCGAAGGATGAGGTGGCGCGACGCCTGTTCGCCCAGGGCGACTACACAGCGTTTCTTCGCTACGACGAATCGGTCCATGAGAAGAACGAGCCGGCCGACACCGCGCTGTATCGCGCCGCGGTGTACGCGATGGATCTGGCGTCATTGCCGCGCGCGGTTGCGACGCTACAGACGATCAACAAGGCCGCAGTGAATCCACAGAAGCTCGCTGCGTTGCAGGCGTCGATCGATCAGCGCAAGAAGGGCAAGGTCCCATGGGTGCTCGATCGCGACGGGAAAATGATCGCCACCCTTGTGTGGTCGCCGGCTTCAGCCGGCGATGTGCGGGCTGAAGCCCGCACCCACACAGAAGCAGAAGCAAGTCCCGACTTTGAACCCTTAGTCGATGCCAACGCCGGACAATTCACTTTCGGCGCGAACCTCGCGCGGCTCGGCGCGATCGATGATGTAGAGACCACGCTCGACGCCGTCGTGCAGCACGCGGCGAAAACTGCACTGCAGAATTACCGCGGCGCGTTCGTCGCGATCGATCCGCGCACGAACGAGATTCTCGCGATCGTGAGCAACGACCCGCACGGCACCGCGAAGAATTTCGCGCTCGAGAGCCAGTACGAGCCCG
>DASVHS010000070.1:0-5284 GCA_036382495.1 Thermoanaerobaculia bacterium
GACCGCGCTGATCGCACATCTCCTCCTTTCGACCGGACGCCTTCCAGAAAGTCAGGGCAGCGGGTCCTGAACGTCACGACTCTGCAGGGTTGACGGTCGGTCCAAGCGCGGACAGTGGCGGTTCTTTCCTCGGCTGAAATCGTTCCAGCCTCAACGAATTGCCCACTACAAACAGACTCGATGCAACCATCGCGGCGGCGGCGACGATCGGCCGAACGGTTCCGCAGGCCGCCATCGCGATTGCCACGCCATTGTAGAGAAATGCCCAAGTGAGATTTTGCCGAATGACCTTCATAGTTCGCCGAGCGAGCTGAATGATCCACACAATTTCCCATAGTTCGCCTTGTAGAACTACAACATCTGCGGTTTGCCGAGCGAGATCCGCTGCGGAACCAAACGCGATACCCACGTCCGCCGCGGCAAGGGCTGGCCCGTCGTTGATGCCGTCTCCAACCATCGCCACCAGCCCGCCGCGCGCGCGCAGGTCAGCGAGCTTCCCGGTTTTTTCTCGCGGTGTAAGTCCACCGTCCGACTGGTCAACTCCGATCTCTTCGCCGATGCGCGTCACGATTGCCGGCCGATCTCCCGAAAGCACTGCGGTTCGTAACCCGAGTTCGCCCAATGTCGCGATTGTCGCAGCGGCCTCGGTTCTTGCTATGTCGTCCAGCGCGATCGTGGCCGTCCATCGTCCATCGATCGCAATATGGACGTGCGTGGCATCCTGTCTCCTCGGGGTTGACGGCGATTCCGTATCCACTCCCTCGGCTTTCAACAGCGCGAGACTTCCCAAGAGTATGGAGTGCCCATCGACCCGTGCTTTCACGCCTCCACCAGCGATCGCTTGCGCTTCCTCAGCGTCGATCGAGCGGACCCTTCGAATGAGAGCGTATTCGGCTACTGCTCTGGTGAGCGGATGGTCAACGGTCCGAGCGACGGCGCCGGCGTATGACCAGACGCGTTCTTCCTCGAAGGCGGTTCCCGTCCGGAACTCGATTCCGCTCACGCGCGGACGCCCGCGCGTCAGCGTTCCGGTCTTGTCGAAGGCGATCGCACGAACCCGCGACAAAGCCTCGAGCGCAGCGCCGCTTCGAAAAAGAATCCCTCTCTCGGCGGCTTTTCCGATCGCCAGGGTCGTCGCCAGTGGAGTGGCGATACCCAGAGCGCAGGGACAGGCGACGACGAGCACCGACAGCGCCGCGAGGGCGGCCTGGTCCCACCTTCCCCGAGTAAGTCCCAACCCGAGGAAGCTGACTACTGCGACAATCACCACTGCCGGGATGAACCGGCTGACCCATCGGTCGGCGAGCAGCTCGATGGGTGCGCGTTCCTGCTGCGCTCGTGCCGTCCATCTCGCAATCCGTGCAGCCAGCGTTTCCGATTCGCCCGAGGCCTCCAGCAACAGTGCACCATCGAGGGCGATCGTTCCCCCATACACTTGATCTCCGGGCCGGACCAGGCGCGGCATGGATTCCCCGGTCAGAGCAGGTTCAGCGACGTGCGACAATCCATTCGTGACTCGACCATCGACCGGAATCTCCTCGCCGGCACGCACCTGCACCGTTTCACCGGTACGCACCTGCCCGGGCGGCACTTCGACCTCCAACTGATTCCGCTTCACGCGGGCAAACCGAACCGCCGAAGAGACTTCTGCTTGCACCGCTTCCGATGCTCGTTGTCGGGCGCGCGCGTCGAGGTATTGCCCCAGCACCACGAGCACCAGAACCATTGTTCCTGAGTCGTAGTACACGTTCGTTCCGCCACGGATGGTTTCCCGCGCCGACGCCAGGATTGCCGCCAGAGCGCCGAAAGCAATCAAGGACTCAAGCACGAACCGTCCGCGCCGGGCAGCACGAATCGCGATGCGCAGCATCGGCACGCCCAGGAGAAGATAGACGGCGAGCGACAACCCCAGCATGATCCATGAAGTGGTTCGTACCACGTCCGCGCCGAGCCTTTGCGGCGAGCCAAAATAGAGAAGGCTCTGAAACATCATCACGTTGCCCGATAGGATCGCCGCAAGCCCGAGCTTGGCGAGGAACCACGACGCGGATCCTCGTTCGCCCGCACTTCCAATGAGGCGAAAAACGGTGATGCAACCGACGCAGCAGAATCCAACCGGGATACCGTCCAACTCCTCACGAAGTGGTCGCGAAGGAAGGGGAAGGCGACAATGCGCACACAGTTCGTCGGCAAGAAGCGCCACGACTGTTCATCTTACGTCCCAGCAGGCGTAGCCGTCGTGACGACGGTCTGCGATGACATTCGGGAAGTGCGAGTCTGCATAGTGCGGCAGCTCGCGCTGCCGCACTGGAGACATTACGCGTTCGCGAACTTGCGCACGGACTGCTGCAGGTCGTCGACTCTTTCGATCACCTTTTCCGTTACGTCCACGACTTTCTTCTGAAACTTCTTTCCTGTCATCGGGGCGAAGAACAGGGCAGCGATAGCACCGGCAGCCGCCCCGATCGTGAACGAGATGGCGAGCGCGCTGAATGACGTCTTCTTCTTAAAAAACATGAGGGTTTCTCCTTTTCCAATCAACGATGACACCCGCTGCGCAGACGTATAGCGTGCGTGTCACCAATGGCCGGTACTGACTGTCACTGCAATGACGCGGCCACAAGGCTCGATCAGATCAAGCGAGCCCACCAGATCTTCGGCGGACGGCTCAGATTAACTCGTCACTGCCGCGTCCGTAATCTCGAGCGCCTTGTCGATCACCTGGAACGCGTCGCGAAGCTGCTGCTCGGTGATGCACAGCGGCGGATTCGTGAAGAGGTTGTTCCAGTTGATGAACACGTACATTCCGTGATCGCGAAAATACGCGCCGAGTTTCTGCATCTCCGGACTCGTTGCGTTGAACGGGGCCATCGGCTCTTTCGTCTTGCGATTCCGCACGAGCTCGAGCACTCCGAACAGTCCGATCGACCGCACGTCGCCGACCGATGGGTGCTTCGCCTTCATCTCCGCGTGCAACGACGAGAGCACGCGGCCCATGCGAAGCGTGTGTCCCATCGTGTCGTCGTCCATCATCGCCTGCAGACACGCCTCGGCGGCCGCAAGACCCATCGGATGCGCGTTGTACGTCAGCCCACCGTAGAAGACGTTCTTGTCGAAATAGTTCGCGAGCCGATCGCTCAACGCGACAGCACCGAGCGGCAGATACGCGGACGTGAGTCCCTTCGCCATCGTGATCATGTCCGGGATGACGTTCCAGTGATCGACCGCGAACCATTTGCCCGTGCGACCGAGACCGCACATGACTTCGTCGCAGACGAGGAGAATGCCGTGGCGGTTGCAGATCTCGCGCAAACCCTGGATGTAGCCGTCGGGCGGGACGATCAGCCCGTTCGTTCCCGTCACCGTCTCGATGAAGATCGCGGCGATCGTGTGCCCGCCTTCATACGCGACGATCTCTTCGATCTCTTCGAGGCAACGCTGCGTGAACGCGGCGTCGCTGTCGCCCTCGCGATAGAGATGGCTGCGGTATTTGTACGGATCGAAGAAGCGGACGACGCCGGGGATGCCGGGCTCGTTCGCCCAGCGCCGCGGATCGCCGGTCAATGTGATCCCGCCCGCGGTCGCGCCGTGATAGGAGCGATAGCGAGCCATGATTTTCTGGCGGCCCGTCACCATTCTCGCGATGCGGATCGCGTTCTCGTTCGCCTCGGCGCCGCCGAGGGTGAAGAAGAAGCGGTTGAGGTCACCGGGAGTGAGGCCGGCGAGCATTTTTCCGACGCGCGCGCGCACCGCCGTGGCCATCCCCGGTCCCGCGTAGACCAGCTCATCGGCCTGACGCTTGATGGCGTCGATGACCCTGCGATCGCCGTGGCCGATGTTGACGCACATCAGCTGCGAGTTCATGTCGACGTAGCGCTTGCCGTCCGCGTCCCAGAAATAGATTCCTTCGCCGCGGACCATGGGAATGGGATTCACACTGCCCTGTGCCGACCACGAGAAGATCGTGTGGCGCTTGGTGAGTGTGACGATCTCTTCGGCGGTCATCGGAGCGATGGTTGTTTCAGTCGTCGGCATGCGCTACTTCATATGCTATCGACGCGTTCCGTTCAAGTCCGCATCGGGCGTATAACGTCTGGTTTGACCGAGACCGGTACGGCACTCCCCATGAGCGGCTCGTCCCGAGCGGAGCAGGCGTTTCCGAAACTCACACCGCAACAGATCGAGCGGCTCGCGTCGCACGGACGCGCGCGGGAGATCCGCCGCGGGGACATCCTCTTCGACGCCGGTGACAGCCCGATCCCGTTCTTCGTCGTGACATCGGGAAAGATCGAGATCGTGAAGGCATCGGATGCGGGCGAGACGATCGTGGTCGCGCATGGCCCAGGTCAGTTCACGGGCGAGATCAACATGCTGTCCGGCCGGCGCGCACTTTTTCAGGCGCGGGTGAGCGAATCGGGTGCGGCGATCGAGCTCGATCGCGAGAGTCTCCTCTCGGTCGTGCAGACCGACAGTGAGTTGGGCGAGATCCTCGTGCGCGCGTTCATCTACCGCAGGGTCGAGCTGTTCAACCAGAAGATGGGCGACGTCGTGCTCGTCGGCTCGAGCCACTCCGCCGGAACGCTTCGGATCCAGGAGTTCCTCACGCGCAACAACTACCCGTACGCGTACATCGATCTCGACGACGACAAGGTCACGCGTGAGCTGCTCGATCGTTTTCACGTCGGCGTTGCCGACATCCCTGTGGTGATCTGCCGCGGAAAGGTCGTCCTCAAGGACCCGACGAACGAGGCCGTCGCGGAGTGTCTCGGATTCAACGCCGCGATCGATCCTATCCACGTACGCGACGTGATCGTGATCGGCGCCGGACCGTCCGGTCTCGCGGCGGCCGTGTATGGAGCGTCGGAGGGACTGGACGTGCTCGTCCTCGAATCGAATTCGCCCGGCGGCCAGGCCGCTTCGAGCTCGAAGATCGAGAACTACCTCGGCTTTCCGACGGGGATCTCCGGTCGGGAGCTGGCCGGACGTGCCTATGCGCAAGCGGAGAAGTTCGGCGCGCAGCTGATGATCGCGAAAGGCGCGAAGCGGCTTGCATGCGATCGGAAGCCGTATGCGATCGAGCTCGAGGACGGACAACAGATCCCGGCGCGAACGGTCATCATCGCGACCGGCGCGGACTATCGGAATCTCATCCGCAGGATCGAGGAGAATCCATCGATCACTCTGCGAACGCGGACGGAGATCGCCGGCCTCGAAGGATCCGAGCATCTCGAACATGTGCAGATGCGCGACCTTCGCTCGGGAACGACGACAACATCGCCGATCC
>DASVHS010000071.1:0-2368 GCA_036382495.1 Thermoanaerobaculia bacterium
AGCGCCTTTTTTTAGTAGAATCGGCGCCTCCCGAAATGGCCCGATACCAAGCTCGTGACGACTCCTACGATCTTCTGAACCACTACCTCCAGGAGATCGCGAAGATCCCTCGACTCACACCCGAGCGTGAGCGCGAGCTCGGCCGGCGCGCCCAGGAAAACGACAAGGCCGCGGTCGAGGAACTTGTCAGGTCCAATCTCCGGTTCGTCGTGAATTACGCGAAGCGCTATCGCAATGCGCACGTCCTTTTTCTAGACCTGATCAACGAGGGCAACATCGGGCTGATGCACGCGGCGACGAAGTTCGATCCCGAGAAGAATGTCAAGTTCATCACCTACGCGGTGTGGTGGATCCGCCAGGCCATTCTCCACGCGTTGTCGGAGCAGGGTGGGGCGTTCCGGCTGCCCCCAAAGCGCGCCAACCTCATGTATCGGCTGGAGAAAGCCATCGCCTCGTCGATGAACGAGGGGAGCCATTTGCCGACGCCGGAGGAGCTGGCGGCGTCGCTCGGTGTCACCGTCAAGGAAGTGCAGACGTTGATGCACGCGAACACCGACAACTTCTCGCTCAACGCGGAGCTCGACGACGAATCGCACACCGAGCTCGGGGATGTGATCGAGCAGACGACGATCCCGTCGGCGGAAGTGGAGATGCAGACGCAGTCGCGGCGCGAAGAATTGCTCGCGCACATGTCCGAGCTCTCGCCGAAGGAGCGGCTCGTGCTGACCCTGCGTCACGGCGTCAGCGACAACATCCCTAAGCGTGCTGTCCAGATCGCACAGTTCCTGAACCGTGCAACGGAGACTGTCTCCTGCCTTCTGATGGCGGCGACGACGAAGATCTGCGAGAAGCTCGCGATCAGCGAAAGCGAGCTGGCCGTGCTTCTTCTCAACACGAACCCGAACGAGAAAGCGCCGCAGCGTTTCTGGGATGAGCTCGGCGATCTCGCGGCGGGCATGACTCCGCAGATCGATGCGCGCCGCTTTCCGCATCTGCAGTCGTTGCGGCAGAAGGGTTCTGTGCAAGGCGCCGTCGAGGAGCTGTCGCTCGAGGAGAAGACGGTCCTCAAATTGCGCTACGGAATCCTGCAGGACGATGAGCTGACGCTCCGCGACATCGGCGAAATCCTCGGCCTCTCGCGCGAGCGCGTGCGCCAGATCGAGTCGCGGGCCGAAGCGAAGTGCCGGCGCAGCGTGAAACGGAACTGACGTGCCTGACCTGACCAATCCGCCGATGGGACGGCTCGACGCTGTCGACGTGGGATCGAAGAAACTCACGGTTCAGACGGAGTTTTTCCCGAACCCCAACTGGCACATCGAGACGAAGGTCTACCTCGGCGGCGCGTTGAAGAAGATCTACAACGAAGATCTGTCGGCGCATCCGGAGGCGCAACTGCAGCGGCTCGTCAACGAGTTCCATCAGGCGAAGCTCGACGAGATCGTGGCGGGATTGCAGCGGATGTCCAAATGACCCTCATCGCCGCGGCGCTGATCGTACGGCAGCTCGCGGCGATAGAGCGCCACTTCGGGAAGGACATCGCGGACGCCAAGCCGCAATGCGTTGTTCTGCAGCAAAAGCCCGATGCGAATACGTTCGTCTGCGTGGCTGAGGACCTAAGCGAAGGTGGTTTTTCCAGCGAGATCCGCTTGTATCGCGTATCGAATGGTGGCGTCGTCCGTTTGCTCAGTCGCGCGGAGCAAGGTGGATGGCGTCCGGCGGGGATCTCGCTCGTCAATGTTCTCCACTCAGGACTGCCGCAGATCCTTGTCACGTGGTGTTGCGCGCGGAGCCAGCCCGCCAGTCTTTACCAGGTCAGGGGCACGGAGATCGAGGAGATTCTTGACGACTCGCTCTACTGGGACTTCATCACATTCGACGATGACGGCGATGGTATCGATGAGATTCTATCGACAGGCTGCTGCGATATTCGCGAGTGTTCGACCGGCGTCATGATGAGCATCATGAAGTCGCACGGAAGCGCGTATGCAGCCGAGGAGCTGGAGATCGTCGACGGTAATGTGTTCGTCGCGGGGAATGATGGACGCGATCGGCCTCTCGCGTTACAGCAGGCCCGAGATCGCACGAGCGACGAGTTCGTGCTGCACATCGTCAACGGCGGGCGACCTGGCGATCGCATTCGAAAGGCGACGGTTCGGATCGACGGGAAAGTAGTTCCCGGCCTGAACGTGACGGAGAAAACGCGAACACTCGACCGGAAGATCCTTCTCGACACGAGTTGCCATACCATCAACGGCCACGTCGAAGGTCCGGAAGGCGCTAAGCTCTGGGTCTTCGTCACGAAGCCCTGATGCGTCTCGAGCACTTTTCAGAATCCGAGGAAGAACATTGGCGGGGCGAGTTCGCGCAG
>DASVHS010000072.1:0-1630 GCA_036382495.1 Thermoanaerobaculia bacterium
GTTCACGCGGCTGACCGCGACGGGCGGACTGCGCTACGACCGTGACAACGAACATCGGACGTTCGCGAGCAGCGACGAGGCCGTCATTTCACGCGCCAGCCGGCAGGACGGCGCCGTCTCCGGCCGCCTCGGCGCCGTGTATCGCCTTCTCGATGGACCTTCCACGATGCTGGACGCGGCGAACGTTCATGTCGCGTTCAATCGCACGTTCAAGCCAGCGGCATTCGATCCCGCGCCGCAGGAAGATGAAGGTCTGCTCGCGCCCGAGCGGAGCCGGAGCTTCGAGGCCGGAGTGAAAGTCGCCGGAACCGCACGACGGTGGGAGCTCGATGCCACTGCGTTCAACATGCATCTGACGAATCTTGTCGTCGCTGCCGATGTGAACGGCAATCCGACGCGCATCAACGCTGGTGAGCTTCAGTTCCGCGGTGTCGAGCTCGCCGGCGCGATCCGTCCCTGGCAGAGCCTGGCCTTGCGCGCGGGACTCGCGCTGCACGATCCGAAATTTGTGCACTTCACTGCGGTGACTGAAGAAGGCACGGTGGAGAGTGCGGACGGCAACATCCCCGAGCTCGTGGCCAAACGGACGTGGCAACTTGCGGCGGTCTATTCGCCCGAGCATTCGGCGGGCGGCTCCGTGACGTTTCGCGGAGTGGGACGGCGCGCGCTCGATCGCGACCACGTGTTTTTCACGCAGCCTTATACGACGGTCGACGCTTCGGTTTACGTCCCGGTGAGCCGTGCACGTTTCGAGATCGTCGGACGAAATCTGACGAATCAGCGCTTCTTCACGACGGACAGCGAGCTGCAGGACGGACTGCGCTACATCTCCGCGCCGCGATCAATCATGGGCCGCGTTTCCTGGACATTCTGATGTGCTTCTGTGTGGAGGCGGGCTTCAGCCCGCCGTGTGCCGGCTGAAACCGGCACCCACACAGAACCGCAGAATCACTTTGCAAGCTTCTCGAGCATCTTCGCGGCGTTGCTGTTGTGGGGATTCAGCTCCAGCGACTTCCTGTAATTCGCGATCGCGCGCTCCCGATCACCGCTCTGCATGAACGCCTCGGCGAGGCTGTCCCAGGCGTTCGCAGATGACGGGAACGATTTCGTGTTGAACTCGAAGACGGCGATCGCATCGGCAGTCTTGGTGTGATGAAGAAGGTCGTAGCCGAGCCGGTTGATATCGGCTTCGCCGAACGTGAACTTGTCGCTCTGTTCGCGCTCCAGACGCGCGTACTCGTCGATGGCCGCCGCTGCGCCCCGCTCGAGCGCGATCGGCATCAACACCGTTTCGACGGACGGTTTCTCCGGCGGTACCTCGATCAAGTGACCCTGTTTGACCCGAATCGCGACGCGGCGGATCGCGGTCCAGTCGGACAGCGGATTGCCGTCGAGTGCGAGGAACGAAGCTTCGTATCCGCCGGCGAGACGGCCGATTTTGCGCGAAGGGAAAATGTCGAGCGGCGTCGCTGACGTCAGCAGGTTGAGTACGTCGGCGTTGCTCCAGTTCGTGATGCGTTTCACATTGTCGGCTTCGTCGATGACCGTGTGTTCGCCGTTGTCGGTGCCGAGGACGATGGGGAGGCGGGCGGTGCGGAGGAGGGCCAGGTCGTCGCGGAAGATCCCGTCG
>DASVHS010000073.1:0-7093 GCA_036382495.1 Thermoanaerobaculia bacterium
GCCGATCGCGATCGCTTCCTCGACCGACTCACACTTCATCACCGACGTCACCGGCCCGAAGATCTCTTCCTGGGCAATGCGCATGTTCGGTTTCACGTCGGCGAACACCGTCGGCTGGTAGAAGAAGCCCTTCGCGTACTCACCGTCGGTCAACGCCGCACCGCCGGCGACGACCTTCGCGCCTTCTTCCTTGCCGATCTTGACGTACTTCTCGACCGTCTTGATCTGCGACGCGGAGACGTTCGGGCCCATTTCGACTTTCGGATCGAGTCCGTAGCCGACGCGAAGCTTTTTCGCGCGGCCGGCAAGTTTCTCCACGAAGTGGTCGTAGACCTTCTTGTGCGCGACGATGCGCGAGGCTGCCGTGCAGCGTTGGCCGGCAGTCCCGAACGCGCCCCACAGTGCGCCATCGACCGCCAGGTCGACGTCGGCGTCGTCCATCACCATGATGACGTTCTTGCCGCCCATCTCGAGATGGACGTGCTTGAACTGCGGAGCGCACGCGATCGAGATGTCGCGGCCGACGTCGGTCGATCCCGTGAACGAGATCACCGAGACCTTCGGATGCTTCGTCATCGGCTCGCCGACTTCGTGCCCGCCGCCGGTGACCACGTTCCACACGCCCTTCGGCAGTCCTGCTTCTTCAAATGCCTCGGCGAGCATGACCACCGACAGCGGAGTGAGCGACGCCGGCTTGATCACGACCGTGTTGCCACAGATCAGCGCCGCCATCCCCTTCCATGCCGGGATCGCGATCGGGAAGTTCCATGGCGTGATCAATCCGGCGACGCCGAGGGGCATGCGGACGGCCATGTTGAATTTGCTGGGAAGCTCGGACGGCGTCGTGACGCCGTGCAGGCGGCGGCCTTCACCGGCCATGAGCAGCGCCATGTCGATGGCTTCCTGCACGTCGCCCTTGGTCTCCTCGAGCACCTTCCCCATTTCGCGAGTCATCTCGCGCGCGATCTTTTCCTTGTCGCGTTTGAGGATGTTCGCGACTGCATACAGAAACTCGGCGCGACGCGGAGCGGGCGTGAGCCGCCATCCGTTGAACGCGCGATGAGCGGCGTCGACTGCCGCGTTCAGATCATCAGCGTTCGATTCCTGGAACGTTCCGATCAGATCATCGGTGTTGGCGGGATTGCGATTCTCGAACGTCTTCTTCGACTTCGAGGCGACCCACTCGCCGTTGATGTAGTTCTTGTATTCGCGCGTTTCGCGCAGACCCTGATCGTGATGTGATTTTTTCGTTGCTGTGGCGGGCATTGCTTTCTCCGATAACCGGCAACCGGTAACCGGCAACCGGATCAACTCTTCGCTTTTGCGGGAACGCTCTCGACCGGTCTCTGCGATCCCATGTCCACCGACCCGCGGAACTTGGCACCCTCGGCGACGATGATCTTCGGAGCCTTGATGTTCCCGTCAACCGTCGCGGACGTGATCAGTTCGAGGCGGTCATCGGCGGAGATGTCGCCCGTGACTTTGCCTTCGACGGTGACGTTCCTCGCGTGCACGGTCGCTTCGACGCGCGCCGACGTACCGATCCGCAGATCGCTGCTGAGATTGATTTTCCCGCGGACCGTGCCCTCGACGACGACCGGCTCCGTTCCGCTGATCGTGCCGTCAATCGTTACGTTCGAACCGAAGAAAGTCATCAGCGGTCCTCCCGGGGTCGGCGGATTTGCGGTCGGTGGCGAGGGTCTCGCGGGGGGAGTCTGATCTTTGGAAAAAAGGGCCATCGTCTCCTCGAAGGCCGTGAAGCATAACACGCCCGTTTTTCCTCTTCGTTCACGGTGTCCGTGATGCTCGTGAAGTACACTTTCGCGCGCTTCAACGAAGCCGGCAGAGAGTCGTAAAGCAAAGGGGTTGTGCACAAGTGCGACGAACGTCAGTCATTCTTCTCGTCGCGGCCGTCCTGTCCTGCAAAGGCCGCGGATCCAAAGACCAGCAATACAAAACGGAGAAAGTCGATCGCGGCAACATCACGATGACCGTGACCGCCACCGGCACGCTGTCCGCCGTGACGACCGTGCAGGTCGGCAGTCAGGTCTCCGGCGTGATCTCGCGTCTGTACGCTGACTTCAACAGCCAGGTCAAAAAAGGGCAGATGCTTGCCGAGCTCGATCCGACGCCGTTTCAGCAGGCCGTCGATCAACGCCAGGCCGACCTGACGAAGGCCAAAGTCGACGCGGCAAATGCGAAGGTCGCCTACCAGCGGCAGGCGCGGCTCCTCGAAGCAGGTCTCTCTGCGCAGGCCGATGCCGACACGGCCAAGGCGAGCTACGACGGTGGTACGGCGCTCGTGCAGCAGGCGCAGGCGGCGTTGTCGCAGGCGATGACGAACCTTCACTACACGAAGATCGTGTCGCCGATCGACGGCATCGTCGTCGACCGCGAATACGACGTCGGACAGACCGTCGCCGCATCGTTCCAGGCGCCGCTGCTGTTCCAGATCGCGCAGGACCTGACGAAGATGCAGGTGCAGGCCGACGTCGATCAATCCGACATCGGCCGCGTGCACGTGGGACAGGACGCGCGATTCACCGTCGACTCCTACCCCGATCAGGAATTCCGCGGGCGCATCGGGCAGATCCGCCTCAACGCCACCGTGTCGCAGAACGTTGTCACGTATCCCGTGATCGTCGAAGTCGCAAACCCGGAACAGAAGCTGACGCCGAAGATGACGGCGAACATCACGATCGACGTCGCGGCCGTGCAGAACGTACTGCGCGTTCCGAACGCGTCGTTGCGATTCAAGCCTGACAACGCACCGGTCGCGGGCGCGCCTGCGAACCGCCAGGTATCGAGCACCGCGCAAGGTCCGACGCCCGAACGCGCTGCAGCGCAGATGGGCGAACGCAAGCGCGGAATCGGCGGCGCAGGTGGCGCATTCGCCGGCCGTGGTGGTGGCGCGAACCGCAAACCTGCACAAACGGTGTGGATCATGGATCCGGCGACGAAGAAATTGAACGCCGTGCAGATCCGGACCGGAATCACCGATGGCCGCTTCACCGAAGTCGCGTCCGGCGATCTGAAAGAAGGCGATCTGATCGTCGTCGGGCTGGCCACGTCGAAGGTCGACGGATTGCCGCCTCCCGGCTCGTCGGGTCCGATGGGCGGCCGGGGTGGCCCGGGTGGTGGCCGAGGCGGAAGGTAGTGGCGCGAAACGTCATCGAGATTCGGGGCCTGACAAAGGTCTACAACCTCGGCGAGGTCGAAGTGCGTGCGCTCGACGGCGTCGACATCGACGTCGCCGAGGGAGAATTTCTCGCCGTCATGGGACCGTCGGGTTCGGGCAAGTCGACGCTGATGAACATCATCGGCTGTCTCGATCGTCCGACCGCAGGCACGTACGTGCTCGACAGCGTCGACGTCTCGACGCTCGATCGCGATGAGCGCGCGGTGATCCGCAACGCGAAAATCGGATTCGTGTTCCAGAGCTTCAACCTGCTCGCGCGCACATCGGCGATGGAGAACGTCGAGCTGCCGCTGCTCTACGGCGAATTCGGATGGTCGCGCGACCAGCGAAAAAAAGCCGCGCTCAACTCGCTGCATCGTGTCGGACTGGCCGGCCGCGAGCAGAGTCAGCCGTCGCAGCTCTCCGGCGGACAGCAACAGCGCGTCGCCATCGCACGAGCGCTGGTGACGAATCCGGCAATCCTTCTCGCCGACGAACCGACCGGCAATCTCGACTCGCGCACGTCGGAAGAGATCATCGGCATTTTCCAGCAGTTGAACGACAGCGGAAAAACCGTCGTGCTGATCACACACGAGCCTGACATCGCGCAGCATGCAAAACGCGTCGTGCACGTGCGCGACGGCCGGATTCAGCAGGACGAGCGCATCAACCAGCGGGCAGTCGCGTCGAAAACATCATGAAAAATTCGATCTCACGCATCGGCAACATCACCGTCGTCGGCCTGAAGGCGATCTCCCGCAACAAGCTGCGCTCGTTCCTGACGATGCTCGGCATCGTCATCGGCGTCGGTTGCGTCATCGCGGTCGTGGCCATCGGCAACGGCGCCACCAAATCTGTCGAGAACACCATCAACTCCCTCGGCACGAACTACATCATGATTTTCCCAGGCGCTTCGACGCAGAGCGGCGCGCGCATCTTCACCGGAAACTCGACGCTGACCGCGGAGGATGCCGAGGCGTTGAGGACGGAGGCGCCGGCGGTGGCGTATGTGTCGCCGACCGTGCGCAGCGCCGCGCAGCTCGTCGCCGGCGAGTTGAACTGGGGCACGTCGATTCAAGGCGTGAGCACCGACTATCCGCTCATCCGCTCGTGGAACGTGGAGGATGGATCGTTCTTCACGGACCAGGACGTCAAAGCTGCCGCCAAAGTCTGCGTTCTCGGACGCACGGTCGTCGACAACCTCTTCCCGAACGGTGACGCCGTCGGTCAGGTCGTCCGCATCAAGAACGTGCCGTTCAAAGTCGTCGGCGTCCTCGAGAAGAAGGGCGGCAACATGATGGGCCAGGACCAGGACGACACCGTCATCGCGCCGTACACGACGGTGATGAAGCGTCTGGCCGGCAAGACGAAAATCGACATGATTCAAGTCTCGGCGGCCTCGGCGAGCCAGGTTCAGGAGGCGCAGGATCAGATCAGCTCCGTCCTGCGACAGCGACACCGCATTGCTCCGGCCGGCGACTCCGATTTCCAGATGCGTTCGCAGGAAGAGATCGCGCAGACGCAGGCGCAGTCGATGGGCACGCTCAAGAATCTGCTGCTGATCATCGCCGGCGTCTCGCTGTTCGTCGGCGGGATCGGGATCATGAACATCATGCTCGTCAGCGTGACCGAGCGGACGCGCGAGATCGGCATCCGCATGGCCATCGGAGCGAAGGGGCGTCACGTGCTGCTGCAGTTCCTGTTCGAAGCGATCACGCTCGCGATCGTCGGTGGAGTGATCGGCGTCGGCCTCGGAATCGCCGCGTCGGTGATCGTCAAACACTTCGCCGGCTGGCCGATCGTCGTCACGCCGGAGTCGATCGCGTTGTCGTTCGGCGTCGCAGCGTTTGTCGGAGTGTTCTTCGGGTACTACCCCGCGCGGAAGGCGGCGAGACTCGATCCGATTGACGCGTTGCGGTACGAGTGATCGCGCGGGGTAGCGGGAGACGCACGCACCCCCCGCGGTGGGAGCGAGAGACACTCGTACCCCCATGTCATCCCGAGCGTGAGCGAGGGACCCGGGTGTGAAGGGAGGCCGGCCTCCCCGCCACCCAGGTCCCTCGCTCACGCTCGGGATGACATGGGGCTAGAGGTACTTCTCCCGGATGATCCCCACACGCCGTCTCACGATTGTTCTCATGTCTCGATCCCCAGTCTCTGCTCGAGCTCTTCGCGGCGGCCGCGGCTGAGACTCAGCTCGACGCCGTTCTTGAGCCGGACGCCGTAGTCGCCGCCGGGATGGCGCGTCAATGTATCGATGCGGTCGAGCCGGACGATCGCCGAACGGTGGATGCGGAAGAAGACGTTCGGGTCGAGGCGCTCCTCGAGTGTCTGCATGCGCTCGCGGATCGCGAACGTACGGTCGCCGACGTGCAGCTCGGCGTAAGGTCCGCTGGCGGTGATGTAGTCGATCTTCGAGACCGGAACCACACGCACCTGCCCGCGCGACTCGACAGCGATTCGCTCGAGATACTCGCTCTTCGGGGCTTCCGTCGCGGTCTCTTCCAGCATCGAGCGCAACTGGGTCGTCATCTTGCGCGCGCGGCGCAATGCCTCCGCAAACCGTTCGTCGTCGAACGGCTTGACGAGATAGTCGAGCGCCGCGCGATCGAATGCCTTCAGCGCGAACTGATCGTATGCGGTGACGAAGATCGTGGCCGGCATCTGCTCGGGGCCGACGGCGTCGACGACCTGAAGCCCCGTCAATCCCGGCATCTGCACGTCGAGGAACACGAGGTCGGGTTTCAGCTCGAAGATCGCGTTGACGGCGTCATCGCCCGTCTCGGCCGTGCCGACGACCTCGACGTCCGGCTCCTTCGCGAGCAGATCGCTGATGCGCTGCCGCGCGAGCAACTCGTCATCCGCAATCAGAACGCGGACCGGTTTCGTCTCAGACTTCATACGTCTTCAGATCGTGCGCGGTGTGAAACGGCACGATGATCTGCGCGAGCACTCCCCCACCTTCGGCCGATGCGATCGACAGCGACGCTGCATCTCCGTACAACTGCTCCAGTCTCTCTTCCGTGTTCGTCAGTCCGACACCCTTCGCTCCGCTCGCCAGTCCCGGTCCGTTGTCCTGCACCAGCAGAAGCAGATCATCGCCCGACCGCCGCGCCGTGATCGTCACGCGTCCTTCACCCGTCGCCCGCGCCGCACCATGTTCCAGCGCATTCTCCACGATCGGCTGCAGGATGAGGTTCGGCACGAGCGCGTCGGTGACGTCCGGCGCGATCGACGTATCGACACGAAGCCGGCCCTGAAACCTCACTTCCATGATCTCGATGTAGCGGCGCAGAAAATCGAGCTCGTCGCGCAGCGGCACTTCATCCGACCCACGGCTTTCGATCGTGTGCCGCAGCAACTCCGACAAGCGCGCGATCATCCGCCGCACACCGGCCGGATCGCGATCGACCAGCGCCGAGACCGCGTGCAGCGTGTTGAACAGAAAATGCGGATTGAGCTGCATGCGCAGAGCGTCGAGACGCGCGTCCGCCAGTTGCGCGCGCAGTTGCGCCGACTCCTGAAGCCGTCGCTGATATCCGATGTAGTAGTTCCGCGCGAAACCCGCCGCGAGCACCGCCAGGTAGACGAGCAGCTGGTTCACGAATCGGAATCGCGCGATCTCGCGCAGCGGTGAGTAAGCAGTGGACCGCACTCCGCGGGGAATGATCTCCAGCCGGATGAGATCGGTCGAGAGATCCATCACGATCGCGACGAGGACGCCGGCCGCGAAAAGCAGCGGGACCCGGATCGGCCACGTCGAACGTTCGACGACGAAACGCGCGCTCAGCCAGAACACGAACGGCGTCACCGCCGCCCACATCCAGGAATCGATGAACTCCATCGCGATCGGCGCGGCCGGTGAAGCGAGCCGCAAACCGCCTCCCCGAGGATCGAGGAGACGGTTGACGGAGG
>DASVHS010000074.1:0-3226 GCA_036382495.1 Thermoanaerobaculia bacterium
CGATGAAGTCGCCGAGCGATTCCTTCTTCCACGTCACTTCGCCGCGGATGAGGTCATCGATCGTCACGTCGCCGTCGTCCGGAACGTGGAAGCGCACGGCGTGCGGCGCATCGTCGTTCCGCCGGTTGTACAAGCACTTCAGGTCGTAATGCGGCGGACGGCCGGCCACCTCCGCCGCTTTGCGTTTCTGCTCCAACTCCTCTTCGGTGCAGTAGCAGCGGTACGCGACGTCACGCTTCATCAGCTCGGCTGCGAAGCGATCGTAGATTTCCGTCCGTTCGGACTGGCGATACGGCGCATGCGGTCCGCCGACGTCGGGACCTTCGTCCCACAACGTTTTCAACCAGTGCAGATCGTCGAGCACCATCTGCTCGAACTCGAACGTCGAGCGCGCCTGGTCGGTGTCCTCGACGCGGATGATGAAAGTTCCGTCGTGACGCTTCGCGAACAGCCAGTTGAAGATGGCCGTGCGCGCGCCGCCGACATGGAGATCTCCCGTCGGGGATGGAGCAAATCGGACGCGAACGGTCGCTGTCATTCCGAGCCGCGAAGACGGCGAGGAATCTGGGCGGGAGGGCTGGTTCACGACAGCGCCCGCCGCCCAGATTCCTCGCGCTCTTCGGCGCTCGGAATGACAAGCAGCACAATGGCCATCGCGCAGATTCCCTCGCCTCTTCCGATGAAGCCGAGGTGGTCGGTGGTCGTGGCTTTGATGTTGACGTGGCCGCGGGGGAGGTCGAGCAGCTTCGCGATGAACGCGCCGATCGCTTCACGGTAGGGGGCGATGCGCGGACGCTCGGCAATGATCGTGACGTCGATGTTCGCGATCTCCGCGTTCATCTCGCCGACGATCCTGTTTGCCTCACGCACGAAGCGGCTCGAGTCCGCACCCTTCCAGCGTGGATCGTCCGACGGAAAATATTGTCCGATGTCTCCCGCGCCGGCGGCGCCGAGTAATGCGTCGGTCACCGCGTGCAGTACGACGTCGGCGTCGGAGTGACCGGCGAGCCCGCCTGTGTCCGCGATCCGAACGCCGCCGAGGATCAGCGGGCGCGAGTCGTCGAAGGGATGAACGTCGATGCCCTGCCCGACCCGGATCACGACTCTCCCCACTTCGCGTAAATCGCCTCGGCCATGGCCAGGTCGTCGGGGCGCGTGATCTTGAAGTTCATCGAGTCGCCGGGGATGACTCTCACCTTCACGCCGTACTTCGCGGCGAGTCCGGCTTCATCGGTGCCCTGATCGCCTTCGCGTTCGGCGCGGGCGAGGACATCGCGAAGGACGTCGTAGCGGAAACACTGCGGAGTCTGGGCGAGGATGAACGCGTTGCGATCGAGCGTCAGGTCGACGACGTCGTCGCGGACGGTGTGAATCGTGTCGGCGACTCGAACGCCGGGCAGCGCCGCGCCGAACTCCGACGCTGCGTTCAGTGCCGCGCGAAACGTCGCGTCGGCGAAGAACGGGCGCACGGCATCGTGCACAGCCACGAGATCGAATTCGGGACCGGCAGCTCGAAACGCGTTGATCACCGACGCCTGGCGCGAGTCGCCGCCGGCTGTAAAGCGCACACGCTCACCCGCGCCTTGCGAGACGACAGCGACCAGCTGCTCGCTGACCGCGACCATCACGCGCTGCACGTCTTCATGAAGGATGAAACGTTCGACGACATGCTGAAGGATCGGCTTGCCCGCGAGCGGCTGAAACTGCTTCGGGATGTCGCCGCCGAATCGCGAACCGACGCCGGCCGCCGGAACGATGACGAGGACGCGGGCCATTACACGGCCATGACGTCCGTCTCTTTTTGCTTCAGGACGGATCCGACTTCCTCGATGTGCTTGTCCGTTGCCTTCTGAATCTGATCGAGCGCGTGCTTCTCGTCATCCTCGGAGATCTCTTTATCCTTGAGCATCTTCTTCAGCTTGTCGTTGCCGTCGCGGCGCACCTGACGGATCGCCGTGCGCGCTTCTTCCGCGAGATGCGAGGCGCGCTTCACGAGCTCCTTGCGTCGCTCCTCGGTCAGCTGCGGAATCGGGATGCGGACAACTTTGCCGTCCGTCGCCGGGTTGAGTCCGAGGTCGGAGTTGCGGATCGCTTTTTCGATGACGGAGACCATGGATTTGTCCCACGGCTCGGCAACGATGAGCGAAGGCTCCGGAACTTTGAGACTGGCCACCTGCGCGATCGGGGTCGGCGTGCCGTAGTAGTCGACGGTGATGCCGTCGAGCATGGCCGCGTTCGCGCGCCCGGTGCGCAGCGACTTGAACTCGCGATGCAACGCCTCGACCGCGCCGTGCATGCGGTGTTGGATGTCTTTGATTACATCGTTAATCATTTGAACCTCGTCACGGCGCTTCGTCCGAAACAATCGAGCCCACGTCCTCGCCCAGCAGCGCTCGCTTGATGTTCCCCTTCTCTTTCATCGAGAAGATGTAGATCGGGATCGAGCTGTTGCGGGCGAGGTCGATCGCGGAGGCATCCATCACCTGCAGACGATCGGAAAGGACTCGCTGATACGTGACGCGCGACAGGCGTTTCGCGGTCGGGTCCTTTTCCGGATCGGCGGTGTAGATGCCGTTGACCTTCGTCGCTTTGAAGATGATGTCGCACTTCAATTCGCTCGCGCGCAGCGCCGCGGCGGAGTCGGTTGTGAAGAATGGATTGCCGGTGCCGGCCGCGCAGATGACGATGCGTCCCTTCTCGAGGTGACGGATCGCGCGGCGGCGAATGAACGGCTCGGCGACTTCGGACATGGTGATGGCAGTCATAACGCGGGTCTGCACGCTGCGGCGCTCGAGCGCGTCCTGCAACGCGAGCGCGTTGATGACGGTCGCCAGCATTCCCATGTGGTCGCCGGCGACGCGGTCGATGCCTTCGGTGGCCGCGGTCACGCCGCGAAAGATGTTGCCGCCGCCGATGACGATCGCGGTCTGCACGCCCATCTTCGGCAGCTCGCCGACCTCGTCCGCGATGTTCGCGAGCGTCTCCGCGTCGATGCCGGTGCGGCGCCCGCCCATCAGTGCTTCACCCGACAGCTTCAGAAGGATGCGGTGATACTTGGCCTGGGTCATTCGAAGCGGGTTTATACAACAATTGACGGACGGGGAGCATCGGCGATTGCCCGCGGGAGGCGGACGGCACAGCAGGCGCTCTGCAGCGCCTTCAGGTCTCGCTGCATTTCGCGATCGCTTTTCAGTTCCTCGAGGACGGTTTCGAGCACGCGCGCCGC
>DASVHS010000075.1:0-1816 GCA_036382495.1 Thermoanaerobaculia bacterium
CGTACGGAATGGCATGGCGCATCCAGGATTACCGCGGGGAGCTGCTCGTCTCGCATGGCGGAGCGCTGAACGGATTTCGCGCGCAGGTCGATCTCCTTCCGCATCAGCACTCCGGCTTCGTCGTCCTCTCGAACCTCGGTCGCGGTCTCGCCGTCATCGCGATGCGCAACGCTCTCGCCGACATGCTGCTCGGGAAGTCGCAGCGCGACTGGAACGCGTACTACCTTGCGCTCGATGCCAGGTCGCGCACGGACGGACAGACGAAGAAGCTCGCCGCGGAAGCGAAGCGCCATCCGGACACGCACCCGTCGCGCGAGCTGGCCGCGTATGCCGGCACGTACGAGAACGCGGGATACGGAGCGGCGGTCGTCGCAGTCGAAGGCGATCATCTCGCCGTGCAGTACGGCCGTCTGCACATCCCGATGACGCACTATCACTTCGACACGTTCTCGGCGATCGACGCCGAGGAGGACATCGACGAGCAGGTGGTCTTCACCCTCGGCGCTGATGGTGAGGTGAAGACACTGACGCTGTTTGGTGAGGAGTTCGCGAAGAAGTGATCAGAAATCCGCGACGGCGTCGACGATCGCGTCGAGCAGCTTCGTCGCCGACGACCCCAGATGATGGTTCCATCCGAGCGCGAAGTAGCGCAGGGTCCCGTCGCGGCCGGCGACGAGGCCGGCCAGCGTGTTCACTCCTGCGACCGTTCCGGTTTTGCCGCGCAGCCGATCGCTGTACGTCAGCAGACGCCTTTTCAGCGTCCCTTCCTGACCTGGTTGGGCCATGACCGCCCACCAGAACGATCGCCGCTCCGGCGCGTTCATCCATCTCAGGATTTTCACAACGGCCGCTGGCGTCACGAGGTCGTCGGGCGCGAGGCCCGATCCGTCGACGAAACGGAACTCCGCAGGATCGATCCCGACCTCATTCGTGAGAAACGCGGACTCGATGTCGCGCGATGCGGAGTACGACGCCGGCTTCTCCCCCGCCGACATCCGTTTATAAAGCGTTTCCGCGTAAAGATTCTGACTGTTTTTCAGGACCGTCATCAGCAGCTGCTCGACGAACGGCGAGTCGATCGCGCCGAGGCGTTCCGCCCACGCGCGAGGCTCGGTCTGCAACCGCAGGACACCCGTCACCGCGATTCCTGCCTGCTCAAGCGCGTCGCAAAAATTCAACGCCGTGAAAAACCCGCCGCTCGACACGGCATCGTCGCCGATCGCGTTCTCGCGATCGATCAGCGCGTCGACGGGTGACGCGTCGATGCTCGTCAGGTTGCCGACCTTCCATTGATACGGAATCGTCACACGGTCGAACAGCGACACGTCGGCGATGACATCTCGAACATGTTCGATCTGATGAGCACGAAGCGCGGCGATGAACGGCGCGAACGTGTTGCGATCGTCATAGCCATAACGCTCCGCGCCGAATGACGGATCGCCGCCGCCTTTGATGATGATGTCGTCGCCATCGCGCCAGAGCTCCGTCTGAAACTGCGTGTCGGAGCCGAGACACTGCTGCACCGTCGCGGCGGAAAACAGCTTGCGGACCGACGCCGGGATCATCAGCGTGTGAGCGTTCTGCGCGTAGAGGACGTTCCCGGCATCGTCTTCGATGTCGATCATCAGGAGTGCGTGATCGAACGGTGGAGTCGCTTGAGCGGCTCTCACGGCGTCGTCGATCGACGCAGCGTGAAGGCGTGCCGCGATCGCGAGCAGAAGCAACGCGCGCTTCACGCGAAGCTCCAATCGGCGAAAGACGGCCCCTTCTCGAGGTTGTACGCGGTCGCGGACATGAGCTGTTCGTCGCCTGATGC
>DASVHS010000076.1:0-5735 GCA_036382495.1 Thermoanaerobaculia bacterium
CGTCCCATCCGATGAAGCATCCGGCGTTTGTCGCCGCGCACCTCCGTCGGATAGAACAGAAGGATGAGATTGCGGAGCCGCGGCGCGTCGATGAGCATGTAGGCGACCATGAAGAAGACCGCCACGACGGAGGCGATCACGGTCACGACACTCTTCGCGTAGCCGATCATCGTCGACCGTTCGAACGTCACGCCGTTGCGCATCGCTTCGCGAATCGGGTCGACCGAGACGTACCGCTCGAGAGGACGCAGGATGTTCTGCTCGATGAGCCCCGGCAGCTGCGCACTCAACTGACTCCAGTCCCCCATCAGCCTCGGCACCAGGATCAGCAGGAGCGCGACGACCGTCGCGAGGAACGGGAAGTACACCATCATGACGGCCGTGCCGCGGTTCATGCGGTGATGAAACCAGTGACGGCTCAGCACCCTCACGCGGAACACCGCCGGCGAGATTCCGGCCGCGAGAACCGCAGCGACGAGCACGAGGATCAGGATGTCGCGCACCATCCACAGCAGAGCGAGCACGATCGCCAGTGACACGGCGATTGCGAGCTTCTTCGCGAACACCTCGAGCTCGTTCGCGGGCCGCTCTTCTTTATGGATGGCCACTTACGAGTCCCGACCGAGGTATTTCTGGATGGCCGCCTCGATCTGAGCGCGCGGGACTGCGCCAGTCACACGTCCTTCTTCGTGACCATCCTTGAAGAAGATCAGAAGGGGAATGCCCTGCACGTTGAAGAACGCAGCAGACTGAGGATTTTCGTCGACGTTCAACTTCGCGAAGCGGACGTCGGTCCGCTCCTTCGCCAGTTGCTCGATGACAGGCGCGATCATCCGGCAGGGGCCACACCACGCCGCCCAGAAGTCGACGACATGCTTGCCACGATCGATGCTGCGGGCGAAGTCGGCGTCGTGCAACTCGATCGGATGCCCGGTCGCTCCGCCGCTCAACTCTGTTCCGCACTTCCCGCAGACGGCCTTCTTCCCGGTCCCGAGAGGCGGAACCTTGTTGGCCTGGCCGCAGGAGGGGCAACGGAGGGTCTGACCGTCCATGAGAGGCAGCATTGCGAACGATACGCCACAAGATCTGGAGTGCTGCGGCATGGCCGCCGCACTCCGAGATAAACTCCGCGGCCGTGAAGAAGAAAACCAAACGCCGTCAGCGTTTTCTGCCCCGAGCGATCGGGCGTGCAGGTGGCGTCGCACTGGCAGGCCTGGCGTTCTGGTTTTTCAAGGAACAGGCGGGGCATGTGGTCGCCGGAACGGCGGACGCGTTCGACGATGCCGTGTTCAAAGCCGTCCACACGATCGACAATCCGGCCATGCACCGGACGATGCACGCGATCACCCTGCTCGGCACGCACGCGGCGATCGGCTCGGCGGCGGGACTGACCGCGATCGCGCTGCTGCGCCAGCATCGAAAAGCGGAGGCATGGACCGTCGTGGTCAGCACCGGCGGGGCGATGGCCATCAATACTCTTCTGAAAAATGTGTTTCAGCGGCAGCGGCCGCAGGAGCTGGCGCGGCGGATCCGGCTTCCCCGCTCCCACAGCTTTCCGAGCGGCCACTCGCTGTTGTCGGCGGCGACGTATCCGATCGTCGTGCACCATCTCGTCGAACGGCAGTCGCTGCCGGTTCAAGCAGCCGCGCACACGCTGGCGGGGGTGATCATCCTCAGCGTCGGCTTTTCCCGCGTTTACTTCGGCGTACACTTCCCCTCCGACGTCCTCGGCGGTTTCGCGGCAGGGTTCGGGTGGCTCGGACTGACGTCGCTCTCGCACACGGTTGCCGACAACGAGCGTGCGGAGAATGCCGGGGAATGACTCTCCGTTAAAGAGAATAGACATGTCATCCGTGACGCAGGCCTACGGGCCCAACATCGCATTCATCGAAGAGCTTTACGAGAAATACCGCACCAATCCGGAGAGCGTGAGCGCGAGCTGGCGCGAGTTCTTCGCCGGCTACCAGCCGGTATTCGAGGAAGAGCATGAGGCGCAGGTCGCCGCGAGTGGTGGAGGACAGGCGCCCTCGCCTGTCCGGACAGGCGAGGCGCCTGTCCTCCACACCCCCGCCCCCGCCCCCGCCCCCCGCCCAACACCCGTCCCCCCGCCCGCCGTTGGTACCGCGACTATCCTTCGCGGCGCCGCGGGAAAAATCGCGCAGAACATGGCGCTGTCGCTCGAGATCCCGACGGCGACGTCGGTGCGCAACATCCCGGTCAAGGCGCTCGAGGAAAACCGGCGCGTCATCAACAATCACTTCGCGTTGACGGGCCAGAGCAAGGCGTCGTTCACTCACGTCATCGCGCACGCGATCGTCCGCTCGATCAAACAGTTTCCGCGGATGAACTCCGCGTTCGCGGCGCAGGAAGGTCAGCCCGCACGCATCGACCGCGAAGACGTCAACCTCGGCATCGCCATCGATATCGAGCGCAAGGACGGAACGCATTCGCTGCTCGTGCCGAACATCAAGCGCGCGCAGACGATGGACTTCGCGCAATTCCTGAAGGCATACAACGACGTCGTCCGCAAAGCGCGCAACAACACGCTCGAAGTCTCGGACTTCGAAGGCACGACGATTTCGCTGACGAATCCCGGCACGATCGGAACGGTCGCGTCGGTTCCCCGACTGATGCCGTCGCAGGGAACGATCATCGCCACCGGTCAGATCGACTACTCCGCCGAATACTCCGCGTCGGATCCGACCGTCCTTGCCGACCTCGGCATCTCGAAGGTGATGACGATGACGTCGACGTACGACCATCGCATCATCCAGGGCGCGGAGTCGGGCGCGTTCCTGGCCCGCATCCACGAGCTGCTGATCGGCGAAGACAACTTCTACGACGACATCTATCGCGACCTGCGCATCCCGTACGAACCGGTGCGCTGGGGCCGCGATCGCAACCGCCTGCATTTCGGTACATCGACGACCGACGACCTCGTCGCACGCGAAGCGGCCGTGCTGCAGATGATCAACGCGTATCGCGTCCGCGGTCATCTGCTCGCCGACCTCGATCCGCTCGAATACAAAGTCGGACATCACGCCGAACTGAATCCGCAGTACTACGGCCTCACGATCTGGGACCTCGACCGCGAATTCATCTGCGGGGGACTGTGCGGCAAGCCGGTCGCGAAGCTGCGCGACATCCTCGACACGCTGCGCGAGACGTACTGCGGCCACATCGGTCCGGAGTACATGCACATCCAGGAGACCGAACAGAAACGCTGGCTGCAGGAGCGCATGGAACCGTCGCGCAACCAGCAGCCGCTGGAGCTCGAGACGAAGCGGCGCATTCTCAAGAAGCTCAACGACGCGGAAGCGTTCGAGCGCTTCCTGCACACGAAGTACGTCGGCCACAAACGCTTCTCGCTCGAAGGAGCGGAAGCGCTGGTGCCGATGCTCGACTTTCTGTTCAACGAAGCGACCGCCGACGGTGTCGTCGAGTCGGTCATCGGCATGGCCCACCGCGGACGACTGAACGTGCTCGCGAATACCCTCGGCAAGTCGTACACGCAGATCTTCCGCGAGTTCGAAGGCGACATCGACCCATCGACCCGCGAAGGTTCCGGCGACGTCAAATATCACCTCGGCGCCGACGGAACGCATACGACGCCGTCGGGCGCGACGATGAAGCTGACGCTCGCGTCGAATCCGAGTCATCTCGAAGCGGTCGATCCGATCGTCGAAGGCATGGCGCGCGCGAAACAGAAGCTGATCAACGACCGGCGCCGCTCGTTCGTGCTGCCCGTCCTCCTGCACGGCGACGCAGCATTCGCGGGCCAGGGAGTCGTCGCGGAAACACTGAACCTCTCGCAGCTCAAGGGCTATCGCACCGGCGGCACGATCCACGTGGTCATCAACAATCAGATCGGATTCACGACCGGGCCGGAGTCGGCGCGATCGTCGACGTATGCGACCGACGTCGCCAAAGGCGTGCAGGCACCGATCTTCCACGTCAACGGCGATGATCCCGAAGCGTGCATCAGGGCGATGAAGCTCGCGTACTCATTCCGCCAGCAGTTCCAGAAAGACGTCGTCATCGACATGATCTGCTACCGGCGCTGGGGTCATAACGAAGGCGACGAACCTTCGCTGACGCAGCCGCGGATGTACAAGTCGATCAAGGAGCACCGCTCCGTCCGCAAGATCTACACGGAGACGCTGCTTCGCAAGGGCGACATCGATCCGCAGGAGGCCGAGCGCTGGCTGGACGCGTTCCAGAAGCAGCTGCAGGAAGCGTTCGACAAGACGAAGGAGCAGCAGACGCCGCAGTCCGCGCGCGAGCCGCTCTACACCGACGAAGAGATCACCGGCTATCAGAACCAGCCTTCGCCGGACACATCGATCACCGCCGATCAGGCCGATCAGATTCGTACGGCGATGGCGTCGTCGCCCGAGAACTTCCAGATCCATCCGAAGCTGAAAACCGTGCTCGCAAAACGCGGCGCTATGCTCGAAGGCAAAGAATCGCTCGACTGGGCGACCGCGGAGCTGACCGCGTTCGGCTCACTGCTGCTCGACGGATTTCGCGTGCGACTCTCCGGCCAGGACAGCGGACGCGGCACGTTCTCGCAACGTCACGCGATGTTGTTCGACTACATCACCGGCCAGAGTTACGTTCCTCTGAACGCGCTCGCGCAGCCGCAGACGTCCGCGCCGGTCGCCGATCCCGTCACCGTCGACAACGCGCTCGCGCAGAACGTGAACGACCCGAATGCCGAGGCGAGCTTCTCCGTCTACGACTCGCTTCTGTCCGAATACGGCGTCCTCGGATTCGAGTACGGATACTCCGTCGCGGATCCGGGATGCCTGACGATGTGGGAAGCGCAGTTCGGCGACTTCATGAACGGCGCGCAGATCATCATCGATCAGTTCGTCTCCAGCGCTGAAGAGAAGTGGGGACAGCACAGCGGTCTCGTCCTGCTGCTGCCGCACGGCTACGAAGGTCAGGGACCGGAGCATTCCAGCGCGCGTCTCGAACGATTCCTGACTCTCTGCGCCGAAGGCAACATGCAGGTCGTCTATCCGACGACGCCCGCGCAGTACTTCCACGCGTTGCGAAGGCAGATGAAGAACAACCCGCGCAAGCCGCTCATCGTGATGACGCCGAAGTCGTTGCTTCGTCATCCGCAGGCCGTCTCACCTGTTTCCGAACTGACGAGCGGCCGGTTCGAGCCGGTGCTCGCAGATTCGCAAATCACCGGCGACGTGAAGCGCATCGTCTTCACGACCGGCAAGGTCTACTACGATCTCAAGACCGCGCGCGACAAGGCGAGCGCCAACGTCCCACTCGTCCGTCTCGAGCAGTTCTATCCGTTCCCGCAGTCGATGATCAGCGACGTGCTGAAGTCGTATCCGAACGCAACGGAAGTCGTGTGGCTGCAGGAAGAGCCGCGCAACATGGGCGCATGGCCGTTCCTGCATGAACGGCTCGCATCACTGCTGAATGCGAATCAGCAACTGCGCTACGTCGGCCGGCCGATCGCCGCCGCACCCGCGACGGGATCGCATCATCGGCACGAGGATCAGCAGCACGCCCTGGTGGAAGCGGCGATCAAGTAAGGCTTCTGTGTGGGTGCCGGCTTCAGCCGGCACACGGCGGGCTGAAGCCCGCCGCCACACAAGAGCTGACTAGTTGGGTGGCTTCGCGTCCGGCGGTTGCGGCTCTTTTTTCTTCTGCTCGCCCGTTTCCTCTGTCGCCTGCCGCTTAAGATCTTCGGCCGAAATACGGATCAC
>DASVHS010000077.1:0-1831 GCA_036382495.1 Thermoanaerobaculia bacterium
TTCACTTGTATTCCTGCGGCACGTGCGGCTTGTAGCACTCCTCGAGCGACTTCATTTCCTCTTCGCTCAACTTCACTTCGAGCGCACCAATCAACGCCTTCAGCTGTCCTGGCTTGCTCGCGCCGACGATCGGCGCCGTGACGCCGGGCTTGTGCAGCAGCCACGCGAGCGCGATCTGGATTGTCTCGACGCCTCGCTTCTTCGCGACCGCCGCGGCCCGCTCCACGACTTCGAAATCCGAATCCTGGTAATACAGCCGCTGTCCGTAGTCATCCGTTTTCGCACGGATCGTCTCGCCGAATCCCTCTCGCGTCCGATTCCCGGCCAGAAACCCGCGCGCCAGCGGACTCCACGGAATGATCGCGATTCCCTCGTCGACGCACAGCGGAATCATTTCGCGCTCTTCCTCGCGATAGATGAGGTTGTAGTGGTTCTGCATCGACACGAAGTGCGTCCATTTCCGCAGCTCCGCGACGTGCAGCGACTTCGCGAACTGAAATGCGTGCATGCTCGACGCGCCGACGTATCGCGCTTTGCCGCTCTTCACGACGTCGTGCAGCGCTTCGACCGTCTCTTCGATCGGCGTGTCGTAGTCCCAGCGATGAATTTGATACAGATCGACGTAGTCCGTGCCGAGCCTGCGCAGCGACGCGTCGATCGCCGTCATGATGTGTTTGCGCGACAGGCCGCGATCGTTCGGATACCTGTCTTTGCCGGCCGGGAAGAACACTTTCGTGGCGATGACGACCTCGTCGCGCTTCGCAAAATCACGAAGGGCCCGGCCGACGACCTCTTCGCTGACACCGTTCGAATACATGTTCGCGGTGTCGAAGAAGTTGATCCCTGACTCGAGCGCTTCGCGGATGAATGGGCGGCTTTGTTCTTCGTTCAGGATCCACGGACGCCACTCGGGCGTCCCGTAAGTCATGGTTCCGAGGCAGAGACGAGAGACTTTGAGGCCTGTGCGGCCGAGGTTGACGTGCAGCATGAGCGAGACTCTATCGTTGTCTCAGGCAGGTTGTCTTGCAGGACGACGAACGCTTCCCACTCATTGCCGTCGGGATCCTTGACCCAGGTCTTGTCCTGCGTCGCGTAGCAGCAGTCGGTCTTCATCTCGTCGCGAGTGAAGAGTCCGGCCTGCGCCCATCGCGCGCGAAACTCGAGCACGTCGTCCGTCGACGCCACCTGGAATCCGAGATGAGCGAGGGCGCCGGCGTTGTTCAGCGACGGGACTTCGTTCAGCGCCAGGTTGAGCGGCGGCTGCTGCATGTCGAACTTCGCGTAGCCGGTGCGGACTCTCATCGGCTCGATGCCGAGCATTTTTCGATAGAACTCGAGGCTCGCGTCGAGGTTGCGTACGTTGATGGATACATGCGGCTTGAGGATGTTCATGGTGGTTCCTTTCATATTCGCGTAGACAAATATGTGTTCATCGGTTATATTTGTCAAGACGAATATGTCAGCACCTCTCGATTCTCTCTTTCAGGTTCTCGCCGACCGCACCCGGCTGCGCCTCCTCCACCTTCTCTGGCACGGCGAAATCTGCGTCTGTTACTTCGTCGAGATCTTCGGCCAGCCACAGCCGAAGATCTCGCGGCATCTCGCGTACCTGCGCCGGGCCGGCCTCGCCGACACCCGGCGCGATGGAAAGTGGATCCACTATCAGATGAGGATGCCCGCGGACGCAGCTGCGGCGCGCGTGCTCGAAACCGTCCTCGAGGAACTGAAAAGCGATCGCGAAATGCAGCGAGACCTGAAGGCGCTGCAGAGCGCCTGCTGTGCCGTCCGCCTCCCGCGGGCAATCGCCGATGCTCCCCGTCCGTCAATTGTT
>DASVHS010000078.1:0-3843 GCA_036382495.1 Thermoanaerobaculia bacterium
TACCAGTGGGTCATCAACGATCGCAATCTCGCGTCGGCGAAGTACATGGCAATCGGAACGAACGAGAATCCCGATCCGACCAATTCGCAGCTCAAGCCCGGCATGATCAACTGGTGGAAATGGACGTTCGGCCAGTCGATCGGAACGTCTGGCAGCTTCCCGTACATTGAGTCGTACAAGTCGAACCGCAAGACGTTGCAGATCGATCAGACTCACTACGCCGCACACTTCCTCGGGCAGCACGAGGTGAAGTACGGCATCCAGTACACGAAGGCGTCCGGCAACTCGATGGGCGGCTACTTCAACGGTTACTCGAACTTCGTGTATCCATATCCGTACAACTACGGTCCGGCGACGAGCTGGTGGTGGAACAGTTGCGCATGCTCGTTCGGCGGTTCGCCGACGAATCCCACCATTCCGGTCTACAACAACAAGACGTATCAACATCCGTGGCTGGTGCGCCGTCTCGAGCAGGAAGCAGGCGCGTTCGTCGATGATTCGTGGTCGCTCAACGACCGTTTCTCACTCAACCTCGGTTTCCGTTATGACCGGATGAGCGCGAAGTACGGAAGTGGCCTGGAGTACAACTTCCCGACGACGCCGGGCGACATCAGCAATCTGACCGTGCTGCGGCAGACCGCCGGTACCGGCAACGTGTTCGACTTCAAAGACTGGTCGCCGCGTCTTGGCTTCGCGTACTCGCTGACCGAAGACCACAAGACGGTGTTGCGCGGGGCCGCCGGCAGATACTACGCGCCGCTCGGCGTCGAGTCGTTGCGCCGATTCGGCCCTGACCTCGAGAAGGAGACCGTCCAGCAGTACTACTGGTATCTGCCATTCAATGACGTCGATACGAATCACAACGGCAAAGTCGACCCCAGCGAAGTGGCGGGGATGTACCAGTTGCTGCAGAACCGGCCGCCCGACGCGCTGAACTCGACGTTTACCAAGAATCCGTCGTGGCAGCTCGAGGTCGCGCCGGGGACGAAGAGCCCGTACACCGATCAATTCGAGGTCTCCCTGCAACGGCAGCTCGGCCGCGACTTCTCGATCGAAGCGACCGGCATTTACAAGCGCAGCAAGAACTTCATCGCGTACCAGGAGTTCAACACCGCCACCAACCAGCCGTGGCAGTGGGAATCGGTACCGTATACGACGTCCACCGGCTACCAGACGAAGGTCTGGCAGATCAAAATGGGCGACTACAACGGCGACGGCAAGATCGACCTCGATGACGCGAAGTTCGTCCTCAACAACATGGGACGCACCGCCACGAACATCAACTCGTTCGACGGCCAGAACGTCAATCGCAGTTACGATGGTTTGCAGCTCGTGCTCACCAAGCGCTACACCGACCGGTGGCAGGGCCTGATCTCCGCGAACTGGTCACACAGCCGCGGCATCGCCATGCGCACAGTCGATCAGAGCTGGTACATCGACGGTCCGATGATTCAGGACAACGCGTTCGGCACCTCGCTCAACGATTTCCAGAACAACATCGCCGGTCCGTCGCCGATGACGCCGCGCATCATGCTGAAGGCCAATGGGAGCTACACGGTCCCGATCGTTGAGATGGACTTCGGTCTGCGCTGGCGCTTCGACACCGGCCGTCCGTTCTGGCCGATCGAGAACGTCTCGTCGTTCGCTACGTGGATGGGCGCCGCCCCGAACCCGTACGTCGGCACTGCCGGCTACAACGGTGTTTTCCTGACCGGCGACACCAATGCACGCATCGTCGCGGCCGACGTGTCGCATCCGAGCTGGACGCCGAATACGTCGATCTTCGACCTCTCGATCGGCAAGACGTTCCGCGCGCACCACGGCGCCGCGCTGAACGTCAGCCTCGACGTGCTCAACGCCTTCAACGAAGCATCGCCCAACCTCGTCGGCTTTCACACCGGCGACTTTGGTCGTGTCTACTCGATCACCGCTCCGCGTACGTATCGCGGCGGTGTGAAGATCATGTTCTAGTTTTCTGATATACAAGCTGTAATGACCGCCGGCGCGCGACTGATGAAAACGTTAGTCGCCGCCGGCGTTCTCATTTCGTTTCACTCCTGCGGTACACACGGCTCCCGCGCCAATCTCCGCAACGCGAATATCCTCATCATCACTCTCGACACCACGCGCGCCGATCACCTCGGCGCTTACGGCTATGCCGCAGCGCAGACGCCGAATGAAGACGCGCTGGCCAGGGAGGGCGTTGTGTTCGAAGAAGCGATCACGCCGACCGCGTACACGTTGCCGTCGCATTCATCGATCATGACCGGGCTCTATCCGCCGGCCCACGGCGTTCGCATCAACGGCGAAGCCGCGCTCGCCGACACGAACACGACGCTCGCCGAACGCCTGGCCGCGAAGGGGTATCGAACCGGTGCGTTCGTCGCGGCGTTCGTGCTCGACGGCCGCTGGGGTTTGTCGCAGGGGTTTCAGAACTACGACGATCACTTCAATATCGCGCCCGATCAGAAGCTCGAGCTCGCCGGTGTCCGGCGGCCGGGCAACGAAGTCGTCGACGCGGCGATCAAGTGGCTCGATCAGCCAGGTGCCCAGCCATTCTTCGCGTGGGTGCACCTCTACGATGCGCACGCACCGTATCGAAACAACCGGTACGACGACGGCATCTCATTCGCCGACTCGCAAGTCGGCCGCCTGATCGCGTACCTCGAGCAGCGACACATCAGGAATCGCACGCTCATCGTCATCACGGGCGATCACGGCGAAGGTCTGGGCAGTCACGGCGAGCAGGAGCACGGCTACTACATTTATGACGCGACCGTGCACGTGCCTCTGCTCATCGACGCGCCGGGAATCGCATCAGGCGTTCGTGTGAAATCGCAGGTGCGCACGATCGATATCGTGCCGACGGTGATGGATCTCGTCGCAGGCGAGCGTCTCAACGACGTGCAAGGGCAATCGCTCGTGCCGTTGATGAACGGCGAAAGCGAGAAGACTCCGCGTTACGCATACAGCGAGTCGATGGCGGTGCGGATGCAGTACGGCTGGAGTGCGCTCTACGGTCTTCGCACGAACGAATACAAGTTCATCGATGCGCCGCGCAGCGAGTTGTACGAGCTCAGGAGCGATCCGGCGGAGACCGCAAACAAGCTCGATGATCAGCGCCGCATCGCGCGCGATCTGATGGATCGACTGAAGGCCGTTCGCGACGAGAGCGCAAAGCGCGCGCCGAAAACCGAAGAAGCAAACATCGATCAGGAAACCATGAAGAAGCTCGCCTCCCTCGGCTACCTCGGCGGCGGAGGCTCGAGCGCGAATACGGCCGACGACAAGTCTCTGCCCGATCCGAAAGACAAAATGCATCTGTACGACTCGGTCGGCTACGCGGCGAGCCTGATCAGCAAGAATGACTATGCCGGCGCGGCGAAAGTGCTGGAGATCGTGCTCAAAGATGATCCGAACGTTCCGCAGGCGCAGATGCTTTTCGTCTCCGCGCTCCGTGCGACGCATCAGTCTGCGCGCGCGCAGGAAATCCTCGACGCGTTCCTGAAACGGAATCCGAGCGACACACACGCGCTGATCGCAATGGCGGAGCTGCTCGACGAGCAGGGGAAGAGCGACGAAGTGCTCGCGATCTGCAAACGCGCGTTGTCGGTCGATCCGAAAGATGCGCGTGCGTACGAAGTGATGGCAGAGGTCTACATGAATCGCAACGATCATCGCGACGCGCTTCCGCTGCTGCAGAAAGCGGTCGAGATCCAGCCGAAACTGAATCGCAGCCGGTTGAACCTCGCCGTCGCGGCGATCGGCGTCGGCCAGACCGATCAGGCCGGGCAGATCCTCACCGAGATCGTGCAGCAGTATCCGAAGTTTCCGTTCGCGCAT
>DASVHS010000079.1:0-3122 GCA_036382495.1 Thermoanaerobaculia bacterium
GGGCGCCAGCGTAATCGCCAGCACCGCGGAGATGGCCATGGCGAAGTTCTTCGTGAATGCCAGCGGCCGGAAGAGCCGCCCCTCCTGTGCGACCAGCGCGAAGATCGGCATGAAGGAAAGTGCGATCACGAGGAGTGAAAAGAAACTCGGCCGTCCGACCTCCTGCACCGCGTGAATCAGAAGCTCCTTGTAGTCACCTTTGCGGCCGTTCGCCTCCCACGCTTCCAGCTTCTTGTGAGCGTTTTCGACGACGACCACCGAGGCGTCGACGAGAGCTCCGATGGCGATGGCGATCCCGCCGAGCGACATGATGTTCGCGTTCAGGCCGAAGATCTTCATCGGGATGAACGAGAGGATGACCGCGGCCGGGATGGTCACGATCGGAATCAGAGCGCTGGGAAGATGCCAGAGGAAAATGATGATGATCAGCGAGACGATGATGATCTCGATCAGCAACTCGTGCTTCACCGTGGCGATCGATCGCTCGATCAGCTCGGACCGGTCGTAGGTCGTCACGATCTTCACGCCTTCGGGGAGCGTTTTCTCGATTTCCGAAAGCCGTTCCTTCACGCGGTTGATCACGGCGAGCGCGTCCTCGCTTTGCCGCATGATGACGACGCCGGCAGCCGTCTCTCCCTCGCCGTCCAGCTCAGCAACCCCACGGCGCATTTCCGGTCCGAGCTGAATCGTGGCGACGTTTCGCAGGAGCACCGGCGTTCCACGTTCGTCCGTCTTGACGACGATCTGCTCGAGATCAGAGATGTTCTTCACATAGCCGCGGGCGCGGACCATGTATTCGGCACCGCTCCACTCAACGAGCCGCGCGCCGACCTCGTTGTTCGATGAGCGCACGGCAGCCATGACCTGCATGAGGGGGATGCGGTAGGCCGCCAGTTTGTTGGGGTCGACCGTAATCTGGTATTGCCGGACGAATCCACCGAGAGAGGCGACCTCGGCGACGCCAGGCACGGCCTGCAGTTGATAGCGGATGGTCCAGTCCTGCAGTGAACGGAGATCAGCGAGCGAGTGCTTGCCGCTCTTGTCGACGAGCGCGTACTGGAAGACCCAGCCGACGCCTGTCGCATCGGGACCCAACTCGGTCTTCACGCCTTGCGGCAGAGACGATTGTGTCTTGGAGAGGTATTCGAGGACGCGGCTGCGCGCCCAGTAAAGATCGGTCCCTTCTTCAAAAACCACGTACACGTACGAATAGCCGAAGTCGGAGAACCCGCGGATCGCCTTCACCTTTGGGGCGCCGAGGAGTGAGGTGATGATCGGGTACGTGACCTGGTCCTCGATGATGTCGGGGCTGCGGTCCCACTTCGAATAGATGATGACCTGCGTGTCGGAGAGGTCGGGCAGCGCGTCGAGCGCAATCCGGTTCATCGACCAGAGGCCGGCGAAGATCAACGCCGACATGATGGTCAGCGTCATGAACTTGTTCGTGGCGCAGATTTTGATGAGTTTTTCAATCATGATGATTTCTCAGGGCGCGACGCTGGCTACTGTCCATGCTGGTGGCCTCCGGGCCCGCTCATCGCCGCCAGTGCCGCTTTCAAGCGCGACTCCGAGTCGATCAGGAAGTTCGCCTGCGTGACGACCTTTTCGCCGGCCGTAAGACCGCCACGAACCTCGTAAAACTGATCCGACTTTGTTCCGACGGAGACTTCGCGTGGCTCGAACGTGCCGTCGCTGTTCACGATGAACACGATCGAACGCGTGCCGGTCTGGAGCACCGCTGAGTCGGGTACCACGATGACTTGCCGCGCGGGCTGCTCGATCACCACGTCGCCGAACATGTCGGGCTTGAGCGCGCCGTCGGCGTTGTCGAACTCACTGCGCACTTTGACAGTGCGCGTCATCGGATCGACCGTCGGCGCGATGAACGTCACGCGGCCGGTCCATTTGCGGCCCGGAACATAGGAAAGCGTGGTCGTGGCCGTTGCTCCGACGCGGATGAACGGCAGCTCGGACTCGTAGACGTCGGCCTGGATCCAGACACGATCAAGATTCGCAATTTCGAACAGCGGCTCGCCGGGAGTGACACGCGCGCCCTGCACGGCGATCTTGTTCAACACATATCCGCTGACCGGTGAATCGATCGTCAGCGACTTCCGCACCGCGCCGGTGCGTTCGAGCCTGTCGATGTCCGCGGCTGTGATGTCCCACAGCAGAAGTCGTTGACGGGCGGCGGCGAGAAGAGACGGAGACTGTTTCGCCGCACGCATCGCCAGCAGATACTCCTGCTGCGTTGCGAGCAGATCGGGACTGTAGACCGAGAACAGCGGCTGACCTTTTCTCACGGGCTGGCCGGTGACGTTGACGTACAGCTTCTCGATGTAACCGTCGAACTTCGTCGAGATCTTGTAGAGACGTGTCTCATCCACGGTGACGCGGCCGACGGTGCTTACCGCTCGTCCGAGTGACCGCATCTCCGTCATGCCGGTCTGCACGCCAATCAGTTGCTTGCGATCGGCGGTGAGCTTCACATTCGCGTAACCCGCAACATCGGACGACGGAGCCGCCGTCGCTGCGTCGTCGTAAACCGGAACGAGATCCATCCCGTCCGGAGCCTTGCCGGGCTTGTCCGACTTGTATGCGGGATTCATTGAATCGACCCAGAACAGAACTTTCTTCTGCGCAGGGGCCGCGGCCGTTGTTATTTTCGCAGTGGGGCGAGCGATGACGACGACGACGAGGGCGATCGCCAGAAGCATCGTGAGAATCCAGGGAAGTTTCGTTTTCATGTTCATTACCTCATCGACGTCATCGACTTCGTGGCGGACTGGCTTTGCGGTGCGGCGCCTGCTGTGGTGCTCATGCCCGGCGATGTGATCGACGGAGCGGCACTCATTGCGCCCGCTTGCAACGACCCCTCATCGATTGCCACCCGCCACTTCGCCGCCTCGGCAAGCCGGCCGAGATAGCTCGCGCGGTCTGCGTAAAGAGCGTTCACGGCGTCAAACACCGTGATGAACGGCACCTTGCCCGACTGATAGCTGGCCAGCGCGGACTCGTACGAAAGCTGATCGAGCGGAACGATTTTTTCGCCGTAGAGCGTCGCGACTTCGTTCGCGGCTTCGAGCTGAGCGATGCGTTCGCGCGTTCTGACTTCAAGCTCG
>DASVHS010000080.1:0-3525 GCA_036382495.1 Thermoanaerobaculia bacterium
GTCGACAAAGACGAGAAGTAAGCTCGATCGCGGATCGGATCGCAGAGCGCAGAGCGCAGAGCGCTGATCACTGATCACAATCTCATGTCATCCCGAGCGTGAGCGAGGGACCCGGGTGTCGGGGAGGCCGGCCTCCCTTCCCACCCGGGTCCCTCGCTCACGCTCGGGATGACATGAGATTGTGATCCGATCCTCGATCCGCGATCCGCGATCCGCGATCAGTCTTAAGTCCAGGGTTCGTCGGCGGTCGGTCCGTAGATCGATGGCACCTTGCCCCCGCTCATCCGCAGATACGTCGAGAACTGTCCGCGATGATGAATCTGGTCGTGCAACAGGAACCACGCCCAATCGAGCCGGGAGATCGGCCCCATCTTTTTCGGACCGGTCATGAAGTGGACGTCCTCCGAGAACTTCGCGTCGGGCGTCGAGCTGACCAGCGCGCGATACTCCTTGCTCTGTTTCTCGACGGCGTCGAGAAGGTCGTCCCACTTTTCCGGCGGCTTCGGCGGCGTACTGCCGGCAGGGATCCCTTTGGCCAGTTCATCGTTCCAGACCTTCATGCCCAATCTGCACTCCATGACGAAGACGAACGCGAGCTCTTTGGCGGTCTTGATGTTGGGGTGCAGCTTCACGTCAACCTTGTCCTTCGGAAACGCGCGGAGGACGCGCATCGTCGTGGCGTGCTCACGGTCAAATGATTCGAGGAGCTGCTCCCTGGGGGTTGCCATCGTTCACCTCCAAGGATTGACGCTACCACCTCTTGCGTTTTTCCGCAGACCGAGGGAACCTCGGCGCCGGTGAACGATGCGGATCGTTGATGATGCGGAACTTCATGTCGCGAAGATGTCGTGGGTGAACGACGGCAGCGCGCTGCCTCTGGTGTCACTGCATCTTGCGCGAGGCGAGACTCTTCGGGCTGCAGCTGTCGCGCGGGCTGCGCTCTCGCAGTCGGACTGCGAGGATGCCGAAGAAATCGAACGGCTGCTGTTCACGGTCGATGACGCGCCTGAGGAATGGGCGGCGATCCTCTCTGAGTTCGCCGCGGCGCCGTCGATCGAGCGCTGGCGCGACATCATGCGCTTCGTGCCACCCGAGCTCGTGTATCAACGTCAGCGCAACACGATTCGACGACTGCGCCAGCTCGGCGTCGACACGAACATGCTGTTCCTTTGCGCGTGCGAGCTCGGGATGACTCCCGACGCGATCGAGCTTGTCGAAGAAGGTCTGGTCGATTCGAGCGTCATCCTGAAGCGTGCCGAGATTTCCGGTGACGCGCGATCGACATATGCCGGCCTGGCCGCGACCGCCGCATATCTCGCCGGCGACATCGTCGGCGCGATCCGTCTCCTGCGCGAGAGCATCGCGCACCAGAACGACCTCTGCATCGCGCTTCCGCACATCTGGTTCATTCGTGAACATGCGTCGGAGGAAGTGAACGCGACTCTCGACCAGGCCGGCATTCCGCGCGTCACCTAACGACGGGCGATGACTTCGTCGTAGACGATCTGCGACCACGTTTCCATCCGCTCGCGGAGCGCAGGAAGGTCGCTGCGTTTCACCCATGATCCCGTCATCTTGTCCGTCTCGCGAACGGTGACGTCGTACGACTCCGCCTCGAGTACGTACACGGCGCCGAGGTGGACGCGGCCGACGTCGGTGGTGTCGTCGTTGAGGATGCCGGCGAAACGAATTTCGTAATCGCCTTCGACGTGAACCTCTTCTTCGAGCTCTTTCTGCAGTCCGCCGAGGAGTGTGGGAACGTCGGGGTTCACGTGTCCGCCGATGCCGAGGGAGAGTTTGTGATGCAGGCGGGACTCGGTCTGCTTCGAGGTTCGCTCGAGCAGGTACATCGAATCGCCATGACAGATAGCGACGTACGGGATGATCTGTTTGTACTGCGGCGAATGCTCGGCGGTCGGCCGGTCGAGAAAAAAATGTTTCGACGAGATGATGTCCAGGATGTCGTCGAGGCCGTCGCGGATGATCCCGAACGACTGCGCGTCGAGATAACGGGCGATCTCGCCACGCTCGACAACCATCACTTGCTCGTTCTCTTCCGCGCTCAAAGCCTCGCTAACGTTAGCATGTGCGCCAAGAGATGCTTGCTTCGCTTCTGACGACAGCGCTGCTGATGATCACACCGGCCGCGCCGCCGCCGTTGCGATGGGGCGGCGATGCGGAAGGTGGCGCTCCGTTCGTCGAAGCCGATCCGAACGATCCTTCGAAGCTGCGCGGCTTCGATGCTGAGGTCGCCGAGGAGATCGCGCGAACGCTCGGACGAAAGCCGGAGTTCGTGCAGGTCGCATTCACGGCGATCGATCAGTCCGTAGCCCGCGGCGACTTCGACATCGGCATGAGCGGAGTCGAGGACACACCTGCGCGACGGGCCATGCTCTCGGCGACGATCCCGTATTACGAGTTTCGGGAAGTGATCACCGTCCGCGAAGCCGATCGCGATCGTTTTCACGCGCTCGCGGATTTTCACGGACGCCGTGTCGGCACGCTCGGCGGCACGATGGCGTACGAGATCCTGCTCGAGAATGCGAAGCGTTGCGGATTCGAAGCGATCTCGTACGACGACGACGTTCATCCATACGAGGACCTGCGCAACGGCCGGCTCGACGCCGTGCTGCTCGATCACATCATCGCAGCGCGGTCGATGCGCCATGTGAGTGGACTGTTCACGCATCCCGAAGGCGTCGCGACCGGGCACTACATCATCGTCCTGGCGAAGGAAAACACAGCGCTGCGCGACCGGATCAACGACATCCTGCGTGCGCGGATGCGCGATGGGACGCTGGAGAGGATTTATCGCAAGTGGGACATCTGGGATGAGGGGGAGAGGGCGTTTTTTGCGAAGGCGTTGACAGCAGCACCCTCACCCGCCGCTTCGCGGCACCCTCTCCCGCACGCGGGAGAGGGCTCTGCTTTGCGGGCCTATTTACCCGCGCTATTCAAAGCGACGCTGATCACGATTGTTCTCTCGTGCGGATCGATGGCGCTCGCCGTTCTCATCGGCATCATCACCGCGACCGCGCGCGTTTACGGTGGCACGCTGCTGCGCGGAGTGTTCACGCTTTATGTCGAAGTCGTTCGCGGCACGCCGGTCCTGTTGCAGCTGTTCGTCATTTACTACGGTCTATCGTCCGTCATCCGCCTCCCGGCATTCATCGCCGCACTCCTGGGGCTCGGGCTGAACTACGCGGCATATGAAAGCGAGATTTATCGCGGTGCGATGGAGGCCGTGGCGCGCGGACAACTCGAGGCGGCGCGTACGCTCGGCTTGTCTGAGGTGCAGGTGTTCCGGCTGGTGCGGGGACCGCAGGCGTTCCGGCTCGCGCTGGCGCCGATGACGAATGACTTCGTCGCGTTGCTGAAAGACTCATCGCTTGTATCCGTGATTACGGTCGTGGAGCTGACGAAGCAGACGCAGATCTTCGCCGCGAACATCGGCAGCTGGGTGATTCCCGGCGCGATCTGCGCCGCGCTGTATCTCGCGCTCTCGCTTCCGCTCTCACGCGTTGC
>DASVHS010000081.1:0-1587 GCA_036382495.1 Thermoanaerobaculia bacterium
ATGCGCAAGTCAAACGGCGCGTGCTCGCGGCGGCGCAACGGATCGCCGAAAACGGCCTGACTGAAATTCACGATGCGGGCGCGGGCGGCGACACGATGCGCGCAGTGCGCGAGCTCGTCGACGAAAAGAAGTTTCCCATCAGGCTCTATCAGATGGTCTCGGATGATCCGGCACTGCTCACGGAGTGGTTCAAGCGCGGACCGATGATCGATTACGGCGGTCGCTGGACCGTGCGTTCCGTGAAGATGTACTCCGACGGAGCACTCGGCAGTCGTGGCGCAGCTTTGCTCGCGCCTTACAACGACGATCCGGCCAACACCGGTCTTCTCGTCTCGACCGTCGAGCACCTGACCGATGTCGCGCGGCGCGGCCGGGCCGCCGGGTTTCAGATGAACACACACGCGATCGGCGATCGCGGCGTTCGCAACGTCCTCGATGCGTATGAAGCCGCCGGCGTGGTACCCGCCGATCGCTGGCGTATCGAACATCTGCAGGTCGTCGCGCCGTCCGACTTTCCGCGGATCGCACACGACGGCATCATCGGTTCAATGCAGCCGACTCACGCGACCTCCGACATGCGTTGGGCGGAAGCTCGCCTCGGATCGGATCGCGTGAAAGGCGCCTACGCATGGCGCACCGTCCTCAACTCCGGCGCGCGCATCGCTTTGGGATCCGATTTTCCGGTCGAAGACGTGAACCCGTGGTTCGGGATCCACTCCGCGGTCACTCGCCAGAATCATCAGGACCAGCCGGCCCGCGGCTGGTATCCCGATCAGAAGCTGACGCTCGCCGAAGCGATTCGCGGATTCACGCTCGATGCGGCGTATGCGGCGTTCGAAGAGACTTCGCGCGGAACGATCGAGCCTGGAAAACTCGCGGACTTCACGATCGTCGACGGTGACGTCTACGCGTCGCCATCGTTGTTCGCGACGAAGACGCGCATGACGGTCGTCGGCGGCGAAGTCGTGTATCGCGGACGATAACCATGTCATCCTGACAATTACTTCAGACCCGTCGCAACGTAGAGCGTCGAGAGCCGGAGCACGCTCGAGTAGGCCCACGCGCGTTCGTCGGGCGTGATTTGAATCCGCAGAATGCTCTCGAGCCCTGTCGTCTCGGCCGGAGTGATCTCGCGCCATAGAGTCTTCTTACCGGTGGAAACGTTGGCGCGATAGATCCGCGCCGGAATCTCACCTCGCCGGAAAACGTAGAGCGACTGTCCGTCCGCGGTCCAGCCGATCGGCTCCTCGCTTGGCGATAACGGAGTTCGGACCGCCGGACCGGGCGCGACCGGATACAACGTGATCATCTGATCGGGTCCGTACGCAGAGACCTGCTTCCCGTCAGGCGAGATCGCGTGCCACGAGAAGTCGACTCCCTCAGGAGAAATCGGCCGCGGAGCACCACCCGATAGCTCCTGAACGTACAAGCGTCGTCCATGTTCCGGCTCGTTTCCAACGAACAGAATCCGCTGGCCGTCCGGAAAAATGTTTCCCCACGAGTGAACGATGGAATCCGACGTGAGCTGCCTCGGCTGGCCTGTCCCGGTAGGCAGCCTCCACAGCTGCACAGGCGGGGGAACGGTGA
>DASVHS010000082.1:0-2604 GCA_036382495.1 Thermoanaerobaculia bacterium
GTCGCGGTCGAGAAGGCGCTGGCGCTCGATCCGAACCTGGCCGAGGCCCACCTGGCAAGAGGCCTGGTTCTATGGACGCACAACAACCGCTTCCCGCACGAAGAGGCCGTGAAATCGTACAAGCAGGCGCTGGCGCTGAACCCCCGTCTCGATGAAGCGCACCATCAGCTCGGGATCATTTACTTTCACGTCGGTCTCTTCGACAAGTCGTGGCGCGAGATCGAGAGCGCATTGCAGATCAACCCGGCGAATACTCTCGCGCGTTTCCGGTTCGGTGTGATCGACGCCTATCGCGGCCACTACGACGATGCTGTCGCGATCTTCAAGAGCACGCCGTTGACGAAGAATCCGTCGCTCTGGGCCTATCAGATGGCAAATTCGCTATACAGGCTCGGCCGGACCGCCGAGGCGTCGCAAATGCTCGACGAATTTCTGAAGAAGTACCCGAACGACGAGGGGGGCCTGGGCACCAGCGTCAAAGCCATGATCCTTGCGGATCGCGGAATGCGAAGCGAAGCGGAAACGGCGATCCGCAAGGCGGTGAGCATCGGCGAGGGTTACGGTCATTTTCATCACACCGCCTACAACATCGCCACCGCGTACGCGATGATGAAGAAACCCGACGAGGCCATTCACTGGCTTCAGACAGCGGCAGACGACGGATTCCCCTGTTACCCTCTGTATCGCGACGACGATAAGCTCGCCAATCTTCGCAGCGATCCGCGATTCATTGCACTCCTCGCGCGTTTGAAGAGCGACACGGCACGCTTCGACCGCTCGTTCTGACGCCTGCGAAGCCGGCGGATCCCTCGCCGGCGACGATTCAAGCGTTCGGCGGCGCGTCAGAACAGATCGGGGAGATGCACGAAGTTCTTCATTGCGGCGACCGTTCGTGGCGAGATATCGCTCAGGAACCAGGTGAGCGCCTCCACTGTGGCCGCCGGAATCGCGTACCTCGTCACAAACTCCACGTCGACTTCGCGGTTCATCTCCGCGCTCTCGAATCGCGTTCCGAACAGATCGTCGACTGCTCGCTCGTTGGGGTTGACGACTGTTGCGTGGAAGCCGGCGCCGGCAAGCGCCTCAGCGAACTGGTCCTTCCGATAGCCGTAATGCGTGCACGCCAGACAGGCGACGACGGGTGTGTCAGCGCGTTGCATCTTGCTCGTCGCTTTCTGCAGCGCCGCTCCCACCCAACGGACGATCTCTGACCTTGTTCTCACTCCTTCACGATCTTCGGAAATCGTGTCGGCGAGGCCGGGACAGGCCTGACTGATGATGCGCGACGCCTCAATTCCCCGCGCTTCGAGCAACCGCGGATACGCGCCTGCGTCGATTGTGGTTTGCGTTCCGAAGATGATCGCCACGCTCCGCGGATCGACTTCGAGTTCGCGCAGCAGAAGCTCAGCACCCGTCTCGACGATGCCTTTCACCGGAATGACAGCCTTGTGAAAGTACGGAGTATCGGGGAGCAGGACCGAGAGCGTGTTGCACGCGACATAGATGAAGTCGGGCGCGTATCGCTCGGTGACGTTCCTCAGGAAGCGATCGAACGTCTGCAGCTTCACCTCTCGCGATGGCATCGAGTTGTAGCCGTAGTCGTTTTCGGGAGCAGCGTTGGCGAACGTCAGCCGGACCGGTTCCTTGAAGCCGTGAGTGCGCACGAACCTCTCGGCGTATGCGCACACCGAGAGGCCGCCGACGCCGGAATCGGTGATGAGGATGTGCATCGCTATGCCTCGAGCTCGATCCGCCCGGTCATGAGGTCGATCAGGATCGGAACGTGACGGTCTTTGAGGTCGTAGAGCGATGCTGCCTCGAGCTCCCACGTCACTAGAGTCAATCGTTGTTCGGTCGCCCATGTGCCCATCGACCCCGGCGTCGGATAGCCGATCTCGGTCAGGAGAGGAAGCGCGCAGCGCGCGGCCAGCTGACGTCCGAGGTGCGATCCGCCCGCGTCGTCGATACAGGCGAGTGCTGCGTGAAGGCTGACGACGGCGCGCGGATTCAACCGCTCCACCAGAGAGAGGAATGCGCGCGTTTCCGGTTCGGACGCCGGTTGCGCTCCGGGACTCAGCGCGATATCGCGCGCATCGTTTGCGCGAGTCTTGTAGCAGACCGGATCGGGACTCCAATTGGAGGTTGGAAAGTTCCGGTTCAGATCGACGCCCCGTGCGTTGCCGCGAGTTCCGCGCAGCATTCCGTCGGGATTGCCGCAGAGAATCACTGCAGCCTGCAGATCGCCATGGAGGACGCATCGCAGTGCTTCCGAAACGACGATCGTCGTCTCCGCTTCGTCGCCGTGGATGGAAGCGAGGATGACGATCTCGGCGCGCGACGTGTCCGGGAGATAGACGGTGAGAGGAATGCCGTCGAGTGAGTGGCCGTAAACCGAACTCGCGTGGCGGATCACTCCTCGCTCGCGCCGCTCGACCAGTCGCTGTTCTGTCTCAGGAGTCATATGCGTGTCCGGCGATTCGTTCGATTGCCGCGTGATCGAAACCGTGGCTGCAGATGGTATTCGAACCGCTGTCGTTGCCATTGCATGATCCAACTCGTCCGAATCACGCGTCCTTTTCCACCCAGTGGATGTGACTCGCCAAT
>DASVHS010000083.1:0-3210 GCA_036382495.1 Thermoanaerobaculia bacterium
GGCACCGAGGAACAGGAGCAGAACGCCAGGCCAGGCTAGGCCGCGGTTGTCCATGATCAGCCAGAGCACGATGAACGCCGCGCCAAGAAATGACAGGATGATCGCCCGGCTGAAACCGGAAGCGATTCGATCGCGCATCAGGGCGGTGTTGCCCTTCTGCACACCGTTGACGAACTGCCGGCCGGTCTCGGATTGAAGAAAGGCGAGGAGCTCCGTGCTCGTACCGAACTTCTCGATCAGTTTCGACTGAACATCAGCCTGCAGCTCCAGCCGCCGAAGTCGCGAGCGTGAAATCTGCACCACGATCACGCCGACGATGACGAACGACATCAACGTTGCCAGAAGGGGAATGAGCCCTTCCTGAATGAACTCTCGCATGGCCACGAAAAACCTCCGTTGTTACCTGCTAGTACGTGGGATGAGAGGTTTCGGTTAACAAGTCATTCCGAGCCGCGTAGACGGCGAGGAATCTGGGAGGTGGAAAGCGCCCCGCCCGGATTCCTCGCGCTCTTCGGCGCTCGGAATGACGCTATCGCTTCACAACCACGCCGTCCTTCATCACGAAGTTCACGCGTTCCATCACCGTGATGTCGCTGAGCGGATTGCCCGGCACGGCGACAATATCGGCGAACTTGCCACTCTCGATCGTGCCGATGCGATCGTCCCAGCCCATCAGCTGAGCCGCGACGATCGTCGCCGACTTGATCGCCTGCATCGGCGTCATGCCGAACTTCGTCTCGAACGAGAACTCCTTCGCCTGATTCATGTCCCACGGAAAGCCGCCCGCGTCCGTGCCGAACGCGATCTTCACGCCCTTGTGCAATGCGCGAGAGAACGAGTCGCGATGAGACTCCGGAATCGCCTTTCCCCAGACGCCGCCCCTGCCGGCCGCAACGTAGTCGGTGACCATCAGCGTCGGACAGAGATACGTGCCCTGCGCTTTCATGCGGTCGAGGAGGTCGTCGGGGATCGAGATGCCGTGCTCGATCGAGTCGACTCCGGCCGTGACCGCGTTCTCGATTCCGGGACGGGCCATCGCATGCGCCGCGACCTTGTGGCGCAGACGATGCGCCTCGTCGACGATCGCCTTCATTTCCTCGAGGGTGAACGTCGGAGTGCTGGACAGCTTGCCATCCTTGTCGACGAAGTACGCCCGATCGGCGTAGACCTTGATCCAGTCCGCGCCGTGTGCGATCTGTTCGCGGACCGCCTTGCGGCCGCCTTCGACGCCGTCGACGATCTGAACGCCCATCGGAAACGTCACTTCCGGCGAGTAACCGCTCGGACCGTATCCACCGGTGATCGACATCGCCCGCGTCGATACCTGCAGACGCGGCCCGGGGATCACGCCGTTGTTGATCGCCTTCTTCACATCCACATCGGTGTACATCGCCCCCTCGGTCTCGACGTCGCGCATGGCCGTGAATCCGCGCTCGAGCGCGATTTTCACGGCACGACTGGCGCGCAGAGCGCGATACGGCATCGACTCCTTGAACAGCTGGTCGTCGTATTCGGTCGACGTGACATCGCCCTGCAACATGATGTGCGTGTGCGCGTCGATGAGTCCCGGCAGCAGCGTGACGTCGCCGAGGTCGATGACTTGTGCGCCTTGCGGAACGACGGCAGAGGTGCCGGCGCTCTCGATCTTGTTGCCGCGCACGACGATGACCGCCGGCGCGATCACGCTCTCACCGCGAGCGTCGATCATGCGCGCGGCTTTCAGGACAGTGACGGAATCCTGGGCCTGGGCGGCGGTGGCAACCAACAGAGTGAACAGCAGCGCTACGTTTCTCATGAGTAGAATCTAATCACATGCGATTCTCCGTCACCGAATACGTTCGCTGGGAAGACATCGATGCGGCGGGCATCATCAACTACCAGGCTTACCTCCGATTCTTCGGGTTGGCCGAGGTGGAGTTGTTCCGGTCGTGCGGACTGTCGTACAAGGCGCTGTTCGAAGAGTTCGGCATCTGGCTGCCGCGCGTGCACGTCGAATGCGACTTCTTTCACCCGGTGCGACTCGACGAGCTGCTCGTCGTCGAAGCGTTCTTCGGTCGCATCGGAACGAGCTCGATTCATCTCAACTTCGAAGTGAAACGGAAAGAAACGCCGGACGTCACGGTGGCGACGGGAAAATACATCGTCGTCACTGTCGGCCGGGGCGAGTTCGCTCCGCGACCGGTCCCGGACGAAGTGCGACGGCGTCTCTCGCGATTTGTCGAAGAGGAATCGCGTTAAAATCGGAACGGGCCGAAAAACAGCTGAGAGCTGAGAGCTTAGAGATGGACGTCAACGAACTCCGAATCACGGAACGATTCCGCACCGCGGAAGCTCTTGCCGGCAGCTTCGGCTCGGCAAGCGTCACCCTCATCGATGTCAGTGCAGCCGGTGCGCAGATCGAACATGCGCAGCCGCTCCGCATCGGTTCGCGCGCGCGCCTGTGGTTCAAGCGCGGCGAGGTTGCGGTGAGCCTGCAGGCCGTCACGATGTGGAGTCATCTTTCGAAGACGCCGAACGTTCAGGGAAAATACCTCTATCACTCCGGGCTGCGGCTCGAGGCCGATACTCGCGACTTTTATCACGCGCTCCAGGCGCTTCTCGACCGCGGAGTGCTGTCGCCCGATCACGAGTCGCTCGAGCGGAAAAAGAAACGCGCGCTGGAACGTGCGGCGGAGCGCAACAACCGTCCGACCATGAAGTACCTCCGGCCCGATATCGAGGTCCCGGCCGAGACGCAACTGCTCATCGAGCACGCGCGCAAACAACTTCTCGCGGATCCGGTGGAAGCGCAGCGCTGGTATCAACGCGCAAAGTACGCGATCACGCAGGGCACCGCGACCATCGCCGGTGACGCGATCCGCAATCGCGAAGACGTGCTGGCGGTGTGGGAGTATCTGGAGCGGACCGTTGAGATCTCGACGATCGTGCTCGTGTTCGAGCGCGCCCGGGCCATGACCGATCAGTAGTCGAAGCCGATGAAGTTCGGCTCGGGGTGAATTTCCACGCCGAATTTCTCGCGGACGCGGTCCTGCACCAGCTTCACGAGCTCGCGGACTTCGCGCGCCGTTCCTCCCCCGCGGTTGACGACAGCCAGCGTGTGCTTCGTCGAGAGACCAACGTTGCCGTGGATGAATCCTTTCGTGAAGCCGGCATGCTCGATGAGCCACGCCGCCGACAGTTTCACGGTGCCGTCATTCGAGGGAAAGCTGG
>DASVHS010000084.1:0-7264 GCA_036382495.1 Thermoanaerobaculia bacterium
GCCGCGGCGACCTGCTCGTTCGAGGCGACGTCACGGACGAGAGCGAGATCGGCATCACGCGATGCCACGCTCTGGTTCGCCGCAGTCTTCGAAGGAGCGGGGCCGGCAAACGCCGGAATCGCGGCGAAGACAAAGACCAGAGCAAGGACGAAGAGAATCGATTTCTGGGATTTCATGGAAAGTACATCCTCCTTCTTTTCATTCAGTCCCGGCGGTCAGGGCCGCGATGCGGTCACTGGCGACGGCTTCCGATGGTGCAAGCAGCAAGAGAGGTGCCCGAGGGGTTGCCGGTTACCGGTTACAGGCAACCGGCAACGGGCAACGGGCAACCCGTCAAAGGAAGTTGGTACGATGAATGGCCGTTAACGCGAGAGCGAATGATCCGCTTCGAAGACATCCTCGACCGGGTCGAGTCCTATAAGCCGGACTTCGATGAGGAATTGCTGCAGAAGGCGTACATCTTCTCGGCGCGCGAGCATCGCGACCAGGTCCGCAGCTCGGGCGAGCCGTACCTCGTCCATCCGCTGAACGTCGCCTACATCCTCGCCGACATGCATCTCGACGAGACGTCGATCGCGGTCGGGCTCCTTCACGACGTTCTCGAGGACACGCTGACGACGAAGGAGAAACTTCAGGAGATCTTCGGCGTCGATGTCGCCGAGCTCGTCGACGGCGTCACGAAGATCTCGCGCTACGCGTATGTCTCGAAGGAAGAGCAGCAGGCCGAGACGTTTCGAAAAATGCTGCTGGCGATGGTGTCCGACCTCCGGGTCGTCCTCGTCAAGCTCGCCGACCGCCTCCACAACATGCGCACGCTCGAGTTTCTGGCGGAGGATCGCCGCCTGGCGATCGCGAAAGAGACGATGGAGATTTACGCGCCGATCGCCAACCGCCTGGGCATGGGCCGCATCAAGCACGAGCTCGAAGACCTTTCGTTCCGCCATCTCCATCCGCGCGAATACGAAGACCTCAACAAGGCCGTGAACGACAAGATGGCGGTGTCCGGCGACATCGTCGACCGCATCAAGGAAGCGCTCGCCCGGCACTTGAAGGTCAACGAGATCGAGGGCGACGTCACGGGCCGCGTGAAGTCGATGTTCTCGATCTGGTCGAAGATGCAGCGGCAGGAGATCGACATCGGCCAGTTGTACGACTACCTGGCGTTCCGCATCACCACCCCCAGCGTCAAAGACTGCTACGCCTGCCTCGGCATCATTCATCAGATGTGGCGTCCGGTCCCCGGCCGGATCAAGGACTACATCGCGATGCCGAAGCCGAACTTCTATCAGTCATTGCACACGACGGTCGTCGCCGAGCGCGGCCAGCCTTTCGAAGTGCAGATCCGGACGAGAGAGATGGACCTCGTCGCCGAGCAGGGCATCGCCGCGCACTGGAAATACAAGGAGGGCCGCGTCGGCGCATCGCACGACGACGCGAACTTCCTCTGGCTGAGGCAGCTCGTGGAGTGGCAGCACGACATCAAAGATCCGCGAGTGTTCATGAACTCGCTGAAGATCGATCTCTATCCGGACGAGGTCTACACGTTCACGCCGAAGGGAGCCGTGTTCGCGTTTCCGCGCGGAGCGACTCCGCTCGATTTCGCGTACCGCATTCACACCGACATCGGTCATCGCTGCGTCGGGGCGCGCATCAACGGGAAGCTGATGCCTTTGCGCACGCCGCTGAAGAACGGCGACATCGTGGAGATCCTGACCGGCGCAACGCAGACGCCGTCACGCGAGTGGGTGAACATGGTGGTCACCTCGCGCGCGCGCCACAAGATCCGCCACTGGCTGAACCTCGAGCAGAAGAACCGTTCGATCGAGCTCGGCCGCAAGCTCGTCGAGAAAGAATCGAAGAAGTACAAAGTCGTGTGGCGCAAGCTCGTCGCGGAGAACGCGCTCGACGGCGTGCTCCACGAATACGGTCTGGCGCGCCTCGACGATCTCTATGCGGATGTCGGATACGGCAAGGTGTCGCCGCGATCTCTCGTCGAACGCTTCATCAGTGACGAGCAGAAGGAAAAGGGCCCGACCGATCAGGGTGTGCTCGAAGCCGCGGTCCGCAAGATCTTTCCGTTCACGTCATCGCCGGGCGCGATCAAGGTCAAGGGCTATGACGACCTCATGACGTACCTGGCGAAATGCTGCAAGCCGCTGCCGGGGGAGAAGATCGTCGGCTACATCACGCGCGGCAAAGGGGTCGCCGTCCACAGCGCGAACTGCCCGAACGTGAAGAACCTCATGTTCAACCCCGATCGCGAGATCGCGGTCGAATGGGCCAGCCAGCCCACGTCCAGCTTCAACGTCGAGCTGGAGATCCTTTCCGAAGATCGTCAAGGAATTCTTGCCCGTGTAGTTTCGACGATCGCCAACCTGAAGACGAACATCCGTCAGATGGAGACGCGCACGGGCGACGGCAAAGCGACGACCGAGCTCGTGCTCGAGATCGCCGACCTCAAGCACCTGGAGAAGGTGACGAGATCACTTTCGAGTGTGGACGGGGTGATGCGCGTCGATCGGAAGTACAACATTCGACACGCGACCGCCTGAGAAAACAGAGCGCAGAGGGCAGAGGGCGGAGCGCAGATGGTTTCCGTCTCCTGCGCTCTGCCCACTGCCCTCCGCGCTCTGTTGTTACCGGGCGGCTTTCTTGATCTTGCCCGTGCGGATGCAGCGGGTGCAGACATTCAGCCGTTTGACGGCGGCCCCCACCTGTACGCGGACGCGCTGCAGGTTCGGCATCCAGCGCCGGCTGGAAACGTTGTGGGCATGACTGACCTTGTTTCCGAACACCGGAACCTTGCCGCAGACTTCACACATCTTTGCCATCTGTTCGACTCCCTCAAATAATCGGAAAGGGGTGGATTCTAACGACCGACCCCGTTTCACGCAACCGCCGGAAGGCCCGAAATCGAGCCAAACGCGCGTCATCGTTTCACTTATCTAAATCTTGTAGAGTTGACACCGCTAATTAAACGTTGTAATTTCGCATCACCTTTCTAGCCTTCGGAGCCCGTGAGAAGTGAGTGAGATGGATGGGGTGAGCGGTGTTCTTCTCAAAGAGCAAAAATGTCGTCGGTCTTGATATCGGCTCCTCAGCAATCAAACTGGTCGAGCTGAAGGAGAAGAAGGGTGGCACGTATCAACTCCTCAAAATGGGGGTTGAACGCCTCTCTCCTGAAGCCATCGTCGATGGATCCATCATGGACTCATCGATGGTGGTGGAAACGATCTCGCGGCTGAACAGCGAAAAAGGCGTCAAGAATTCCAATTACGCCACCTCGCTGTCCGGTCACTCGGTCATCATCAAAAAGATCAGTCTGCCGGCGATGTCGCCCGATGAGCTGGCCGAGTCGATTCAGTGGGAAGCCGAACAGTACATCCCGTTCGACATCAACGACGTCAACCTCGATTATGTTCCGCTGACGACGCCCGGCACCGGCGACAACATCGAAGTGATCCTCGTCGCCGTGAAGAAAGAAAAGATCAACGACTATACGTCGGTGATCAGCCAGACCAACAAGGCTTGCGTGCTCGTCGACGTCGATGCCTTCGCGCTGCAGAACTGCTACGAGATGAACTACGACGTGAACGAGAACCGCGTTCTCGCTCTCGTGAACATCGGCGCCTCGGTGACGAACGTGAACGTCCTGTCCGGGACGAACTCTCTGTTCTGGCGCGACATCACCTTCGGCGGCAATCAGTACACCGACGCGATCCAGCGCGAGCTCTCGCTCTCGTTCGAGCAGGCTGAAGAGCTCAAGCGCGGCAAGACGGTCGGTGACCACACGATCCAGCAGGTCATCCCGATCCTCAACTCGGTCTCCGAAGACTTCGCGGGCGAGCTGCGCAAGACGCTCGACTTCTTCACGGCGACTTCCGGCGCCGAGCGTGTCGACGAGATCGTTCTCGCCGGCGGCGGCTCAGGCGTGCTGAACCTCGACGCGACGCTGCGCGACAAGTTCAGCATCCCGGTCTCGATCATGGATCCATTCCGCAACGTGACCATCGATGAAGGCGAGTTCAACCCCGAGGAACTGGCAGAGATCGGGCCGAGCATGGCCATCGCAGTCGGTCTCGCCATCAGGAAGCTGGGGGACGCTTGATCAAGATTAATTTGGTGCGGGAAGGGCGGGCGGTCCGCGGAGCCGGCGCAGCTCCAGCGGCGGCGGCCATGTCGAGTGCCACCGGCGTGGCCCCGGCGAATCTCAACGGCCTGATCCTGATCAGCCTGGTCGGGCTGGCCCTGGCAGTCGCCGCAATCTACTGGTTCATCCAGAACCGGACGCTGGCGAACCGCCAGGAGACTGTCACCGCGCGCAAAGCGGAAGCGGACAAGCTCGAGGCGATCATCAAGGAAGTCGAGGAATTTCAGCGGCGCAAGGACAGCCTGCAGAATCGAATCAACCTGATCAACCAGCTGAAGCAGAACCAGAAGGGTCCGGTCCGCATCATGGATCAGATCAGCAAGGACCTGCCGGACCTGGTGTGGCTCGACAAGATGAATGTTTCCGGCGGCAGCATCTCCCTCGGCGGCCGCGGTCTGAATCCGAACGCAATCGCGAACTTCGTCGAAAACATCAAGAACGATCCCTATTTCGAAGAGCCCGCCCTCGGCAGTGTGACCGAGGTGGCCGGGAAGACGCTGACGTACGCGTTCGATATGGACTTCAAGTTCACCTACACGCCGAAGACCCCCGGCGCACCGGCGGGAACGCCCGGCGCGACCGGCACGAGCACCGCGGGTTCGACATCAACGACGGGGACGGCATCGCGCTCAGGCGCGACGCCGGCCAGGTGAGGAGCGACCGATGGCTTCGTTGAGCGAACAGCCCTGGTACTACGCGTTTGGCGGTGGAGTCGTCCTCGCCGTCCTGATCCTCTGGGGAGCGAGCTCTCAGCTGATTGAGCCGATCAAGGAACAGATCGCCGCCGCGGACACGCAGATCGCGGAGCTCGACAAGAAGATCGAGCAGGGACGCGCGGCCGAACGGAAGCTTCCGCAGTTCCGCGAGGAAGTCCGGCGCCTCGAGCTCGAGCTCGAGAAACTGCGCCGCATCCTTCCGTCGACGCGCAATACCGAAGAGATCATCAAGAAGATCAAGTCGCTCGTCGACCAGGGTGACTTCGGCCTGAAGAAGCTCGTGTTCCCGAAACTCACAGAGGCGAAGGGTTCCGATCCGTACGCCGAGTGGCCGATCTCGGTCAGCGTCGACGGCCGGTACCATGACCTGGCGATCCTGTTCAATCGCCTGAGCAACTTCTCGCGCATCATCAACGTCGAGTCGATCGTCATTACCGCGTTACCGAACCAGACCAGCAGAACGATATCGACCGACTTCGTGGCGAAGACGTTTGTCTACGTCGAGCCGCAGGAGACCAAGGGCGGAAAAGACAAGAACAAACCGGGCGGAGCAGCGAAGCCGAGCGGCGCGACCGGGACATCGGCGGGTGGCGCATGAGCGGGAGTGTTGAGCGCATGAAGAGCGGCAGATTCCTGACGTCGTTGGCGATCGTCATCCTCGCGGTGGCTACGGTCATGGCGCAGACGGGGCGTCCTGGCGGAGGCACCGCCGCGACAACCTCGACGGCGCGCGCCACGACTGCGACAACCGCGACGACCGGCACGAGCGTGCAGCAGAGTCTCGAGGAAATCCTCGAGGAACCGCAGGGCGCCGACACGTATCGCTACGATCCGCAGGGACGCCGCGATCCGTTCCGTTCACTCGTCGGCCCGGCGCCCAAGCTCGAAGACGGCAAGCGGCCACCCGGAGTGCCGGGATTCCTCATCGATGAAATCAAGCTGACTGGCGTTGTCCGTACGAAATCGGGCATCGCCGGTGTCATCAGTGGTCCTGATAACAAGGGTTACCTGATTCGCGTGGGAGAAAAGGTCCTCGACGGCGAGGTCATTCGCATTACCCCCTCCTCCGTAGTGTTCCGGCAGGAGGTCAATGATCCGACTCGTATCGAGCGGTACCGCGAGGTGGTGAAGGACCTGACTCCGCCATCGGAACAAGGGAAGAAGTAGGAGCGGAGAGCAGGCTGGGGCTGCGTGTGGAGGGTGAGATGAAGGTGGGAAGTATGAGTAGAGCCAAGCGTACCCTGCTGGTAACGACTACGCTCCTGCTGGCCGCTTCTGGCGGACACGCAGGACTGTGGCGGTCGAAGAAACCGCAGCCGTCAACACAGGTCGCCCCGGCTGCGACGGTGATGTCGCTGACGGCTGTCGAAGCCGACTCCTCGCGGGTGATGTTGCACACCAGCGGAACCCCGGCGTACACCTCGTACAGCCCTTTCCCCGACGTGTTCGTCGTCGATCTGACGGGCACGACGCGTCCGGCCGACCTGAGTGTCCCGACGACACTTCCCGCGGGAATCACATCGGTGACCGCCGAGGAAGCCGTGGAGATGGGCAGCAAGCTGACCCGCGTGACGATCCGCCTCAAGCAGCCGGTCGTGCTGCAGGCTTCCGCGTCGGATAACAGCGTCGTCATCACGATGCCGGCTGGAGGACAGGCCACAACGCCTGTCGTTGAGCAAGTGCCGGTATCAGCGCCGGTATCGGCAGGCGAGGCGCCTGTCGTCCACGCAGAACAGGCCGCTGCCGAGCGGCCCGCTCCGAAAGTCATCGACATTCCAGCGTTTGCATCGGAAACGCTGCCGAGCGCGAAGGCGATCCGCCGCGTCGTGACGAGCGGCCAGGGATCGGCAGTCGAAGTCGACATCACTGCCGACGGTTCGATGAGCAGCTACAAAGCGTTCCGGCTGAACAATCCGGACCGTCTCGTCATCGACATCAAAGGTGTGAAGGACCGCGTCGCCAAGTCCGCAATCGATGTGAATGACGGCGCCGTGAAACGAGTGCGCGTCGCGCAGTTCTCACCCGAAGTCACACGCATCGTTCTCGATCTCGCCGGCAAAACCGAATACGCCGTGACTCCGTCGCGCGACATGCTGCGCGTCACGTTCGGCGAAAACGCGAAGATGGCGAGCGCACAAGCGCCCGTGCCTGTCATGACAGCCGAGCCGGCTGTCGTCCACACCGAAACGAAGAAAGAAGAGCCAGTGAAGGTTGCCTCCGCGACGGACATCCCGTCGCAGGTGCCGACCGTCGCGGAAAACGCGACATGGAAGATGCCTCCGAACACGCGGCAGGTCATCAATGCGCCGGACCAGCAGGCTGCGCCGCCGACACCGAAACCTCGCACACCGGCCATGACGACTCCGGCGCCGAGCACGAATACCGCGACGCCGGGCAC